>CAWVYD010000006.1:0-26240 GCA_963934185.1 uncultured Legionellaceae bacterium
CTTTTATTAAGCATCAAGTGGGAATGGTTCCACCATCACGCGCCATTATTTCGATTTGTCTTATTTTAATGCTTATGGCAGTAGTAAGAGTAGGGCACCACGCCATTATTAAGGCAATGAATATTCTTGTCTATCCTTTTGTCTTTATTTTACTAACGTTGTCTGTGTATCTTATACCTCATTGGAGCACGGCAATTTTTACAATGGATGACTCATCTCATCACAGATCACTGCTTATGAGCTTATGGCTTGGGATCCCTGTGTTGATTTTCTCGTTCAATCATTGCGCAATCATTTCTCTCTTTGCAGTAAAGCAACGGCATGATTATGGTGAAAAAGCTGACGAAAAAAGCAGTACGATATTAAAATACAGCCATTTATTGATGGTTGTGACGGTTTTCATTTTTGTTTTTAGCTGCGTATTAAGTTTATCAACGCATGATCTTGTTATGGCAAAAGCGCAAAACATTACCATTCTTTCTTATTTAGCCAATCATTTTGAAAGCCCTTTTATTTCTTATGTGGCACCACTTGTTGCGTTTATAGCCATTTCAAAATCTTTTTTAGGGCATTATATTGGCGCATGTGAGGGATTACGAGGGTTAATTGAAAAAGCATTAAAGAGGCGAAATAAAACAATCAGTGCGCCTGTGCTCAATCACAGTATTGATTTATTTATGTTGTTAACGTGCTGGGGCATTGCCACCATTAATCCAAGCATTTTAGGTATGATTCAAATATTAGGCGGTCCAGTTACTGCGGGCTTACTATTTATCATGCCAATGTATGGCATTCGAAAAATTCCAGCCATGAAGCAATACAGGTCGTTTGTAAGTGATACGTTTATTAGTCTTACGGGCTTAATTGCAATATCAGCAATTATTTATGGTTTACTTTAAATGAGGAAAGTACAAAAACATGACTGTTTTTTTATCAATAAGGACTGCATTTATGCCCAGGCGAAGTATAATTGTCGGGAACTAAGTCTACTATGAAATGGTGTAAGCAAGATACAGCGTGGATGTTAGGCTTATATGGAACAGCCATTGGTGCTGGTACGTTATTTTTACCCATTAATGCAGGGATTAATGGCTTCATGCCTTTACTTTTTTTAACGGTGTTGGCTTTGCCGATGACGTTTTTTTCACACCGTGCCTTGTGTCGTTTTGTATTATCAGGTTCAAAACATCAAGCAAATATTATTGATGTGGTGGACGAATATTTTGGTCATACAGCCAGCCGCTTAATTACCTTGCTATACTTTTTTTCTATTTACCACATTGTTTTACTCTACAGCGTTGCTATCACTAACACGACGTTCACTTTTATTAAGCATCAAGTGGGAATGGTTCCACCATCACGCGCCATTATTTCGATGTGTCTTATTTTATTGCTTATGGCAGTGGTAAGAGTAGGCCATCATGCGATTATTAAAGCAATGACTATTTTAGTCTATCCTTTTGTGATTATTTTATTGGCGTTATCTCTTTATCTTATACCTCATTGGAGCACGGCAATTTTTACAATCGAAGACTCATTCCAACCTAGATCACTGCTTATGAGTTTATGGCTTGGCATTCCTGTGTTGGTTTTCTCCTTTAATCATTCGCCAATGATCTCGTTATTTGCTGTAAAACAACGGCATGATTATGGCGATAGAGCGGATGAAAAAAGCAGTACAATATTAAAATACAGCCATTTGCTTATGTTTGTGACGGTATTTTTTTTTGTTTTTAGTTGTATTTTAAGTTTATCAACGGCAGATCTTATTAAGGCCAAAGTACAAAATATTTCAATACTTTCTTATTTGGCCAATCATTTTGAAAGCCCTTTTATTTCTTATGTGGCACCACTTGTTGCATTTATAGCCATTTCAAAATCTTTTTTAGGACATTATATTGGCGCAAGTGAGGGGTTACATGGGCTAATTGAAAAATCATTAAAGAGGCGAAATAAAACAATCAGTGCGCCTGTGCTCAATCACGGTATTGATTTATTTATGCTGTTAACGTGCTGGGGTATTGCTACGATTAATCCAAGCATTTTAGGTATGATTCAAATATTGGGCGGGCCAGTTACAGCGGGCTTGTTATTTATTATGCCTATGTACGGCATGCGAAAAATTCCAGCCATGAAAAAATATCGCTCGTTTATAAGTGATACGTTTATTTCCATTATAGGTTTAATTGCAATCTCAGCGATTATTTACGGTTTGCTCTAAATGACTGAAACACAAACAAAGCGCTGTCAATGGCTAACGGATGATCCCTTGTATCTGGCTTATCATGATAATGAATGGGGCGTACCAAGCCATGATGATAGGCATTTGTTTGAATGTTTGATGTTAGAAGGCATGCAAGCGGGGTTGAGTTGGTTGACCATTTTAAAAAAGCGTGTAAATTATCGGAATGCGTTCTGCAATTTTAATGTGCAGGACATTGTTGATACGTTGCTTAATGATGCGGATGAATTGATGCAAAACAAGGGCATTGTTAGACATCGATTAAAAATAAACGCCATCTTAAATAATGCGCAGCAAGTACTTAGGTTGGCTGAACGAGAAGGTTCATTGAGTCATTTTCTGTGGTCTTTTGTTGATGATAAACCGCTGACTCAAAGTAGGGAAGCACGTGCATTTAGTCCTGAATCTAGCCGTATGAGTAAAGGCCTAAAGACAGAAGGTTTTAAATTTCTTGGTCAAACAACGTGTTATTCTTTCATGCAAGCTGTTGGTATGGTTAATGACCATTCACCTGAGTGCTTCAGATATCATTATTTATCTTGAATTAATTATCAATATCACCCCCATAAAATCTGCATTTAATAAAAAACTTGGCTATAGAGTTACTACGTGATTGTTTCGGTCATGTTCCTTACGGTAAACTATCCCATTATTTTCATTAAAAGGTCATACTATGAGCGGTGCCATGATGCATGAGACTTTGCCTTTAAGAGCGTTCGCTGAAAAGGCTTATCTTGATTACTCCATGTACGTTATTTTAGACAGGGCTTTACCAAACCTTGCTGATGGTTTAAAGCCAGTTCAAAGACGCATTGTTTATGCAATGTCAGAGCTTGGTTTAAAATCAACAGCCAAATACAAAAAATCAGCAAGAACCATTGGTGATGTGCTGGGTAAATTTCACCCGCACGGTGACAGTGCGTGTTATGAAGCCATGGTATTAATGGCGCAGTCTTTTTCCTATCGCTATCCTCTGGTGGATGGGCAAGGAAACTGGGGCAGTAATGATTCACCCAAGTCTTTTGCTGCCATGCGTTATACCGAAGCACGTTTGGCTAAATACGCGGATGTTTTTTTAAATGAGATCTCGCAAGGCACGGTTGATTGGACCCCTAATTTTGATGGCACATTGAAAGAGCCTTCTTTGTTGCCTGCGCGTGTACCAAACGTTTTATTAAATGGCGGTATGGGCATTGCAGTTGGAATGGCAACCGATATTCCGCCGCACAATTTAACGGAAGTCGTTAATGCGTGTATACATCTTTTAGATAGTCCAAAAGCAACCTTAGACGATATTAATGACATTATTCTAGCGCCAGATTATCCAACTAAAGCAGAAATTATTACATCACGTTTAGACATTAAAGCCATGTATGCCAGTGGCCTTGGTTCGATTAAAATGCGTGCGCTTTATAAGGTTGAAGATGGAAATGTTGTCATTTATGCGTTGCCTTATCGTGTCTCTGGTGAGAAATTAATTGAACAAATAGCCGCGCTTATGCAAAGCAAGAAACTGCCAATGGTGGCGGATTTACGTGATGAGTCTGATCATGAAAACCCAACGCGATTAGTGGTTATCCCGCGTTCTAATCGAATTGATGTCGAAGGATTAATGTCACATTTGTTTGCCAGTACCGATTTAGAAAAAAGTTATCGAATTAACATGAACATGATCGGCTTAGACGGTAAACCGAAAGTTAAAAACTTAGTTACTATTTTAACCGAGTGGTTAAGTTTTCGAAAAACAACGGTACGTAGACGTTTACAGTATAGGCTGGATAAAATTTTAGAGCGTTTACATATTTTAGAAGGGCTATTAACGGCCTATTTAAATTTGGATGATGTCATTCAAATCATTCGTGAGGCTGATAATCCTAAACAAGAATTAATTGCGCGTTTTGTTTTGTCTGAAATTCAAGCGGATGCAATTTTAGACATGAAATTGCGCCATTTAGGTAAATTAGAAGAGCATAAAATCAGAGCAGAACAGAAGGAATTGGCGGAAGAACGTGATAAAATTGAAGCTATTTTAAGCTCAGATCAGCGTTTAAAAACGTTAATTAAAAAAGAGCTTCAAGCGGAAATTGACGCATATGGCGATAATCGTAATTCACCCTTAGTTAAACGCAGCGAGGCGCGTGCTTTAAAAGAAGAAGACATGTTACCAAGTGAACAAATTACCGTGATTATGTCTGAGCAGAACTGGATCCGCGCTGCAAAAGGGGCTGACATTGATGGCAGTCAATTAAATTATAAAGGCGATGATTGTTTTAAAGCGCAAGTGAATAGCCGTACGGATCAATGGGTTATTTTCTTTGACAGCAGTGGTCGGGCTTATTCATTAATGGGCAATAGTCTGCCTTCTGCTCGAGGCATGGGTGAACCACTAACCGGTCGATTCAAACCGGAAGCAGGCGTTCAATTTGATTGCGTTTACTCGGATAAAAAAGACAGTAAATTACTGCTGGTAAGTGATGCTGGATATGGTTTTGTCGCACCCTTTGATGAACTTATTTCAAAAAATAAAGCGGGTAAAGCACTGTTGAAATTACCAGAGAATGCTAAAATATTAACACCCAAACAAGTTATTAATATAAATAGCGATTGCATTGCGGCAGTAACGAATGATGGGCGTTTGCTTGTTTTTCCATTAAAGGAACTGCCGGAACTTGCCAAAGGTAAAGGAAATAAAATTTTAAACATTCCGTCTGCCAAGGCTAAAACGCGCGAAGAGTATTTAATTGATGCGGCTGTTTTGCCAGAAGGTGCAAGCTTAAAAATTATTTCTGGTAAGCGCCATATGTTATTAAAACCCTCAGATATTGCTCATTACATGGGGGAACGAGGACGTCGTGGTTCTAAGTTGCCTAGAGGCTATCAGCGGGTAGATGCATTAGAGGTTAAATAATGTTAGGAGCGTGACCGAAATAACGTCCATTTTTGATGGCAAGGTGGAAGATCTAAATGGGGAAGTTATTTCGGTCACGTTCCTTAATTAGGAGCGGTATTTTTTATCCGCTTCTTCGGCTTTTTTTAAATTTTCATCCAGTTCGAATTGTCGTTGCTGTTTTTGCCACTGCTCATCGAATTGTGATTTAAGGTGACGCCCTTTTGCAACGAGCTTGCCAACGTGTTTGGCTAGTTCAGGCAATTTATCGGGGCCAAACACAATCAGTGCAACCATGAAAATGACAATGGTTTCAGGTAGGCTCATGTTGACTAATCTTCTTTTTTAAGTGCAGTTTTTTCTTCACCTTCACTGACTGCTGAGCGAAAGCTTTTAACGGCTTTACCAAGATCTTCGCCAATATTTTTTAGCTTATTTGAGCCAAAAAGAACAATAACGATTAATAAGATTAATACCAGTGATAGGGGACTGATGCCGGATAAACCCATGGGAATGGCCTTTGAATGTTATTTAATGGTGCATGATCGCTAACTTTGATGGTAACGTCAAATTGCTGTGGTACAATCCGATAAAACCGCTCTCCAAAGGATAATGAAAAGACATGTTGAGTTCAAATGTTAATGTTTTTATGATGTTGTTTGTTGTATTGGCACTTGTTGTCTCAATGGTTAAAATTTTATTGCCAGTAAGCCTTAAAATTGGTTTAACAGATCAGCCAGGAGGACGTAAAAAGCATGACTCAGCCACACCTGTTGTGGGGGGAATAGCGATTTTCCTTGGTCTCAGCTTTACGGTTTTGTTGTTTTCTTTTCCTTTGCATGCTTACCGAGTTTTTTTTGCAGGCAGTGCGATATTACTTTTTTTTGGTGTGCTGGACGATTTACATGAATTATCAGCAAAGCAAAAATTACTCGCGCAACTGGGCGCGGCTTTCATGATGTGTTTTTGGGGGCACCATCTCATCGCTTCATTGGGGGCGTTATGGGGCAGCAGTTTGTTATTGCATGGTTTATCCATTCCCTTTACCGTATTTTGCACCATTGCATCGATTAATGCGGTCAATATGATTGATGGCTGTGATGGCCTTTCAGGCAGTTTAGTGTTGACCCAATTAAGTATGTTTTTAGGCGTAGCGCTGTATTGCGATAAAAGTCAGGACGTTGTGCTGTTATTAATGTTGATTAGTTCGCTCTTAGGTTTTCTTTGGTTTAATTTTCCGTTTAAAAATAGATCGGCACGCATTTTTATGGGCGATGCTGGCAGCATGTTTTGGGGGTTTGTGGTGGTTTGGTTTGCCATTACCGTTACTCAATACGATAAACACATTAATCCTATTACGGTGGTATGGATTGTTGCGTTACCCATGTTTGATATGATCCGTTTGTTTATTGAGCGAATTTTAGAAAAAAAATCACCCTTTCATCCGGACAGACGACATTTACATCATTTACTTGAAGCCCATATTAAGGATAAACGTAGGTTGTGTTTAAGTGTCTCACTAATGAGTCTAGTGTTAGGTGGTATCGGTTTTTTGTTTGAAGGCATTGGCTTGTCTCAGCAATTAAACCTTATGGTTTATGTCTTTATTTTTGCAGGTTATTTTTTCTTTGTACGTAAAGGCTTTAATGCATTGAATTGCTAGGGTCTGTTGATAAATCATCGCGTAATGATGGGAAGTATATTTTTTAGACTTATCTGTTTAAAATTCACAAAAAAAGCGGAGAGCTAACCGGGTTCCCTTGAGTATTTTTTTATGAATTTTAAACAGATAAGGCAAAAAAGATGCTTTCAAGCATTTGGTGATGAATTGTCAACAAACCTTAATTGACGACAGCCTCTAATTTCGATAAAATTGCCGACTTAATAAACGAATGATGAGTAATGCAATGCGTAAGCTGTTAATTGCTGGCAATTGGAAAATGAATGGTTCTTTGCCATTAGCGAAAGAAATGCTGTGTTCATTGAAACAGGCACTTTCTAGCAATGATCGCATCGAAAGCATGCTGTTTCCCTCGTTTGTGCATGTGGCACAAATGGTAGAAATGGCAAAAGACAGTGGCATTATGATTGGCGCCCAAAATGTGTCAGAAAAAGGAAAAGGTGCATTTACCGGCGAAGTATCACTTAATATGTTGAGCGAAGCAAAAGTGAAACATGTGTTGCTTGGGCATTCCGAACGTCGCAGTGTTTACCATGAATCGGATGAGTTGATTTTTGATAAAACACGTAAAGCTATTGAACAGGGCTTTCATGTGGTGTTTTGTGTGGGTGAAAGTTTGGTGCAGCGCGAAGCAGGTAAAACACATGAAGTGGTTGAAACACAATTAAAACTTATTTTAAATGATGTTGCGTTGTTAACGCACATTACTATAGCTTATGAACCCGTTTGGGCAATAGGCACGGGTAAAACGGCTACGCCAAAACAAGCGCAAGACGTGCATCAGTATATTCGTTCGAAAGTAGCAAGTGTTGACTCGAAACGTGCGCAGGTGATGCAATTATTATATGGCGGTAGTATGAATGCCAGCAATGCAACGGATTTGCTTGCACAAGAAGACATCGATGGCGGCTTAGTTGGCGGCGCATCATTGAACGTGAACGAATTTTTGGGGATTATCGAATGTATCAGACAGTTCTGATTTTTCATGTGATTGCAGCCTTATCCGTTATTGGATTGGTGTTGATTCAACAAGGCAAAGGCTCTGACATTGGCGCAGCATTTGGTGCAGGCGCTTCTAATACAGTGTTTGGCAGCCAAGGTTCAGGCGGTTTTTTATTTAAAGCCACTGGCGGTTTTGCAGCATTGTTTTTTTCAACTAGCCTGGGCTTAGGTTACATTGCAGCAAAGCAGTACAGTGCTTCAAATACTCTTATTTCAAGCAAAACCATACAAAAAAAAGTGATTGATGATGTGCCAGCACCTTTAAAAACGCTGCCAGCAAAATCAGTTGACACTAAAGAGTAATAACGTAAAACGTTAAAATATCTACTGCCGAAGTGGTGAAATTGGTAGACACGCAGCCTTGAGGGGGCTGTGACGCAAGTCATGCCGGTTCGAGTCCGGCCTTCGGCACCATATTTAAAAAAACTTTAATGAGTGAACATTCCTTACATTCAAGTAAAAAAGCCAGTACAGCCATGTAAGGGTGACTACTGGTAAAATACACATCACCTTATGGGTGTGTATGGGCACTCGATGGTGCGTTTCATTTATGACACCTATCTGTTGAGTTGCTTTATTAACTTTCTTACATAAAAAAGAAGAAATATATGTTAGCTCAATATTTACCTATTTTAGTCTTTATTGTCATTGGCCTTGGTATCGGCGTTGTTATGCTGACGGCGGGCTCATTGCTAGGTGATTATGCACCAGATCCAGCAAAAGTGTCTGAATATGAGTGTGGATTCCCTGCGTATGAAAATGCGCGTCTGCCGTTTGATGTGCGCTTTTATTTGGTAGCCATTTTATTCATTATTTTTGATTTGGAAACTGCTTTTTTTGTGCCTTGGGCCGTAGTTTTACGAAAAATTGGTTGGTTTGGTTTTGGCGCAATGATGATATTTTTATCATTATTGGTCATTGGATTTATTTATGAGTGGAAGAAAGGGGCATTAGAGTGGGAGTAAGTGAATTCCAACAACAAGGTTTTGCCACAACTTCCATCGATAAGCTGGTAGGCTGGGCTCGCACGGGTGCTATGTGGCCGGTAACCTTTGGTCTTGCGTGTTGCGCAGTTGAAATGATGCATGCAGGTGCATCACGTTACGATTTAGATCGTTTCGGTATTATTTTTCGTCCCAGCCCGCGTCAGTCCGATGTGATGATTGTTGCCGGTACCTTATGCAATAAAATGGGACCTGCACTTCGTAAAGTGTATGACCAAATGCCAGAACCTCGTTGGGTTATCTCCATGGGTTCTTGTGCAAATGGCGGTGGTTATTACCATTATTCTTATTCTGTGGTTCGCGGTTGTGATCGTATTGTACCGGTAGAT
Source organism: uncultured Legionellaceae bacterium (assembly GCA_963934185.1). Classification (GTDB taxonomy): domain Bacteria; phylum Pseudomonadota; class Gammaproteobacteria; order Legionellales; family Legionellaceae; genus CAWVYD01. The sequence continues at coordinate 9,146 of CAWVYD010000006.1, forward strand.
GTATATGTGCCTGGATGTCCGCCAACAGCGGAAGCTCTACTGTATGGCATCATCCAGTTGCAAAATAAAATTCGAAACAAATCCGTCATTGACAGACTTTAAGGGCAGGCCATGGTAAATCGTACATTAGAAACCCAATTAAAAAATCAGTTTGTCTCTGAGACCATTCAGCTCTTTAATGCGCATGATGAGTTAACGCTCGAAGTGCCTGTTGCTGTCATACACAGTACCTTAGAAGCATTGAGAGACAGTAAATCGTACCAATTTGATACCTTAATTGATTTATGTGGTGTTGATTACAGTGCGTTTGGTTTAACCGAATGGGAAACATCGGGTGCAACCAGTCACGGCTTTTCTCGCGCCAGACAAAATGATGGCGCTAACCAAGGCTTAACACCCATGCTTTCCGTTGTTTATCATTTACTGTCAACCAAATTAAATCACCGATTACGCGTTAAAGTATTTTGCGATGAGGCTGCGCCAATCGTTCCAACCGTCAGTGACTTATGGTCTGGTGCGGATTGGCTTGAGCGTGAAGCCTATGACATGTTTGGTGTTTTATTTGAAGGCCATCCCGATTTACGACGAATATTAACCGACTATGGTTTTATTGGTCATCCGTTTAGAAAAGACTTTCCTGTCAGTGGTCATGTTGAAATGCGTTATGATGAAAAAACGAAACGTTGTGTCTATGAGGCCATTGATCTAGAACCACGTGTCTTAGTGCCAAAAGTTATCCGACAGGATAATCGACAAGAATTATCGCAAGGGGCTAAGTAATGGCTGAATTAAAAAATTACACCTTAAATTTTGGACCTCAGCATCCGGCTGCGCATGGCGTATTGCGTCTTGTCTTAGAACTTGAAGGTGAAACTATTGTTCGTGCTGATCCACACATTGGTTTATTGCATCGCGGTACAGAAAAACTGATAGAAACCAAACCGTACAATCAAAGCATTGGTTACATGGATCGCCTGGATTACGTGTCAATGATGTGTAATGAGCATGCGTATGTAGCAGGCATTGAAAAGCTTATGGGCATTGAAATCCCTGAGAGAGCTAAATACATTAGAACCATGTTTGATGAAATTACGCGTATTTTAAATCATTTATTATGGTTAGGTGCGACCGCGCTTGATACTGGCGCTATGACGGTTTTTTTGTATTGTTTTCGTGATCGTGAAGATTTATTTGATGCGTACGAAGCAGTCTCTGGCGCGCGTATGCATGCCACGTATTATCGGCCTGGCGGCGTTGCGCGCGACTTACCAGACAGCATGCCTAAATATAATACATCTAAATGGCATAATCAAAAGCAAACAGATGCATTAAATGAGAATCGACAAGGTTCCTTGCTTGATTTTTTATGGGATTTTACTGAGCGTTTTCCTGCGAGTATTGATGAACTTGAAACGTTATTAACAGACAATCGAATTTGGAAGCAACGCACAGTAGACATAGGCATTATTACACCCGAACGTGCACTTGCTTATGGCTTAACCGGACCCATGTTGCGAGGCAGTGGTGTTGAGTGGGATCTACGTAAAAAACAACCTTACGCAGCCTATGCAAACGTTAACTTTGATATTCCTGTGGGTACCAATGGCGATTGTTATGATCGTTATTTGGTTCGCGTTGAAGAAATGCGGCAATCAACTAGAATTGTTCGTCAATGCATTAATTGGCTACGAGTAAATAAAGGCCTGGTGAAAGTGGATGATTATAAAGTATCGCCGCCGTCACGTGAGGTAATGAAACATGATATGGAAGCATTAATTCATCACTTTAAATTATTTACTGAAGGCTACCAAGTACCGGTAGGTGAAGTGTATAGCGCGGTTGAAGCGCCTAAAGGTGAGTTTGGTGTTTATATGGTTTCAGATGGGGCAAATAAACCCTATCGCTTAAAAATAAGAGCGCCAGGGTTTGCGCATTTAAGTGCTTACAATGAAATGACTCAAGGTCATATGATTGCGGATGGCGTTGCTATTTTAGCAAGCCAAGACATTGTATTTGGTGAAGTGGATCGATAAAGGTGTGACATGACAAAACAATTAAGTGCATTCCTTTCGAGTGAAGGGTTAAAAGAAGCAGACAAGTGGTGTGCAAAATACCCTGCAGATCAACGCCAATCAGCCGTAATGCAAACGTTAATGATTGTGCAAGAAGAAAAGGGTTATTTAACCCAAGAGCGGATGGATGCTGTAGCTGAATACCTAAACATGCCAGTGATTGCTGTTTACGAAGTGGCAACATTTTATTCCATGTATGAGCATAAACCGATCGGCAAGTATCGTTTAGAAGTATGCACTAATATTTCATGTAAATTAAATGGCGCTGAAGAGGTTGTGAATCATCTGAAAGAAACCTTGAGCATTGAGGTGGGTGAAACAACGGCAGATAACCAATTTACACTTCGAACGGTTGAATGTTTGGCGGCATGTGTTAATGCACCGATGATGCAAGTGGGTAAGCAATACCATGAAAAATTAACCCCTCAAATTTTAGATGACATCATTGCTAATTACCGTAAAAATGAGATTAAAGACATATCATGACAAATTTAAATCAAGTATGTTTTCGTACTTTTCATTTGGAAAACTCTCACACACTTGACGCTTATTTGAGCGTGGGTGGTTACAGCGTTTGGAAAAAGATATTAAAAGAACAAACGCCTGCAGATGAAATTATTGCTGAGCTTAAAAAATCATGTCTTCGTGGTCGTGGCGGTGCAGGTTTCCCTACAGGGCTTAAGTGGAGCTTTATGAATCGAAATTCACCCGCGCAAAAATACGTGGTGTGTAATTCCGATGAAGGCGAACCCGGTACCTGTAAAGACAGAGATATTTTGCGCGGCAACCCACATCAATTGATAGAAGGTATGGCCATTGGCGCGTACGTTATGGGTGCAAGTAAAGGCTATAACTACATACGCGGCGAATTTTCTGAGCCCTTTGAGCGATGCGAAGCAGCACTGGAAGAAGCGTATGACGCTGGCTTTTTAGGTGAGAACATTTTAGATTCTGGTTTTGATTTTGATTTATACAATCACTTAGGCGCAGGCGCTTATATTTGCGGTGAAGAAACCGCTTTGCTCAATTCGTTGGAAGGAAAAAAAGGCCAACCACGTTTTAAACCACCGTTTCCAGCGAACTTTGGCTTATACGGTCAGCCAACGACAATTAATAATACGGAAACGTTTGCGTCTGTCCCCGTTATTTTAGAAAAAGGTGGCGATTGGTTTTTAGCCTTAGGTAAGCCAAATAATGGTGGCTCTAAATTATTTTCTGTCAGTGGTCATGTGAATAAACCAGGTAACTTTGAAGTACCTTTGGGCACGTCGTTTAAGGACTTGCTTGAACTTGCGGGTGGCATGAAAGACGGCAAAAAAATTAAGGCAGTTATTCCCGGCGGCTCGTCCATGCCTGTATTACCCGGTGATGTGATGATGACGCTCGATATGGATTATGACTCTTTGCAAAAAGCGGGCTCATCCATAGGCTCTGGCGCCGTGATTGTAATGGATGAAACCACATGCATGGTTAGTGTGCTGTCTCGTTTATCTGAATTTTATCATGATGAATCCTGCGGGCAATGTACGCCGTGCCGTGAAGGTACTGGTTGGCTTGCAAGAGTATTACACCGCATCGAAGGCGGGCATGGTAAAGACGGTGATTTAGAACTATTGAAACGTGTTGCGGACAACATTGAAGGTCGCACCATTTGTGCGCTCGGTGAAGCAGCAGCTTGGCCTGTGCAAAGTTTTTTAAAACATTTTTACGATGAATTTAAACATCACATTGATCACAAACGCTGCATGGTAGCGAATTAAAGGTTTATCTTATGGCAACAATTGAAATTGATGGTCAAACATTAGAAGTTGAACAAGGCGCTATGGTGATTGAAGCTGCGGATGACGCAGGCATAATCATTCCTAGGTTTTGTTATCATAAAAAATTATCCGTGGCAGCGAACTGTCGTATGTGTTTGGTTGAAATTGAAAATGGTCGTAAACCGATGCCTGCGTGCGCAACACCTGTAACGGATGGCATGAAAGTATATACCAAATCTAAATTGGCACTTGATGCTCAAAAAGCCGTTATGGAATTTTTATTGATTAACCATCCGCTTGATTGCCCTATATGCGATCAAGGCGGTGAGTGTGAATTACAAGACGTGTCTATGGGCTATGGTGGCGATGTCTCTGAGTATTCTGAAACTAAGCGTTCGGTCGCGGATGATGATTTAGGATCATTAATTGCAACCGAAATGACGCGCTGTATTCACTGTACGCGTTGCGTTCGTTTTGGTGAGGAAGTTGCAGGCCAGCGTGAGATGGGCGCAACGGGTCGCGGCGAGTCAACTCACATTGGTACGTTTGTAAAACATGCCGTGACGTCCGAAGTATCAGGAAACATCATTGATTTATGCCCTGTAGGCGCATTAACCTCAAAACCCTATCGTTTTTCAGCGAGGGCGTGGGAATTAACACAGCATAATCAAATTTCATCTCATGACTGCTTGGGTGCCAATATGTCATTGCATCGTCGCCGAAATGACATCATGCGCGTCGTGCCTCGTGAAAATGAATCAACCAATGAAACCTGGTTATCAGACAGAGATCGTTTTGCTTATACTGGCGCAAATGTAAAAAAACGTTTGCTTAAGCCCATGCTTAAAAAGAAAGGCGCTTGGCTTGAAGTCGAATGGCAAGAAGCGCTTAATGCGGTATTGCTTGGTTTTAATAAAACCATTGGTAAACATGGGGCCGATTCCATTGCTGCACTTTGTTCACCTTCATCAACGACAGAAGAAGCCTATTTGTTTCAAAAATTAATGCGCGGTATTGGCATTAATAATTTAGGTCACCAATTACATCAAACAGACTTTTCCGATCAATCCGTATTACCTATGGCACCCATCTCAAGTGCAACACTGCTTGACTTAGATAATGCCGATACCGTCTTTTTAATCGGTAGCAACGTGCAACGTGAACAACCGTTATTAGGTTTGCGTGTTCGCAAAGCAATGCTAAATGGCGCAAAAGTGATGTGTTTGAACGCTGTTGATTATGCGTTTAATTTTGATGTGTCAGAAAAAATTATTACGTCACCCTCTGAAATGGTGAAAGCGTTAGCCGGTATTGTCGTTGAGTTACAAAGGCTTAGTGAACAAACGTTTGATGACTCAAAAGTATTATTAGAAAACGTTCAAAGATCTGAGCAAGCGAAAGTCATTGCACAAGCGTTGCATCAGGGTGAGCAGGTTAATCTTATCTTAGGTGCGATAGCGCACAATCACCCACAAGCGGCAACGCTTCGAAGCTTGGTGCATTTAATTGAACGCTGCGTCGATATTAATGTGTTTCGTATGACGGAAGGCGCGAATGAAGCCGGTTGTCATATTGCGGGCATGTTACCGCATCGCGGCCCTTGCGGGCTTAACACCGACAGCAAAGGCGTCGACGTTCAAACGATGTTAAGCCAACGGTTAGGTGGCGCATTCTTATTGAACGTTGAACCTGAATACGACATTGCCAATCCATATAAAGCGCGGCAAGCTTTGCTTGGAGCAGAGTTTGTGACGGTGCTTAGCGCGTACAAGTCTGACAGTATGCTTGAATATGCGGACGTGCTTTTGCCCGCAGGTGTTATGTTTGAAACCTCTGGCACGTTTGTTAATGCCATGGGTGACTGGCAAAGTTTTGTTGGCGCGAGCGTAAGTGAAGGTGAGGCAAGACCTGCTTGGAAAGTATTACGTGTGTTAGGTAATTTATTTGATGTTGGTGGTTTTGATTTTGATTCAAGTGAGCAAGTGCTAAATGAATTAAAAACACTTAATAAAATGGCGGCACCGATTCCAGCTTCTTGGCATTGTCCAGAAACATTAAACAGCGAGCAAGATGACTTAACCCGAGTGGGTGAGTGGCCAATGTATCGCATTGATGCAATGACTCGTCATTCTGTGCCTTTACAGTCAAGTGCATCAAATGACAAACCGTGCGTACGTCTTCATAGTCAAACAGCTAAAAAATATAAATTATCAGAGAGCGCAACTGTATCTCAAGGAGATATTGAGATAACATTGCCGCTGGTTATTGATGATAGGGTTGCCCTTAACACGGTATGTGTTGCCAATGCATGGGTTGAAACCAGTGACTTAGGTCAATCGTTTGGCACAATAACGTTAAAATAAAATTAATAAAAAGGTAGACGAATGCTGCAAGACATTGAAGCGCTCATTTGGATTGTATTAAAAATTGTTGGTTTGGTTGTGCCGTTATTAATAGGCGTTGCTTATTTAACATATGCTGAGCGAAAAGTAATTGGTTACATGCAAGATCGTGTTGGACCAAACCGTGTTGGTTTTTTGGGTTTGTTGCAACCGTTTGCTGATTTGATTAAATTGATGGTTAAAGAAATCATTATTCCGCAACGTTCAAATCGCTATTTATTTTTCATTGCACCCATTTTATCGTTGGTGCCAGCCTTAGCGGCCTGGGCAGTCATTCCCTTTGGCGAGGGTATGGTCATTGCCGATGTTAATGCGGGCGTGCTTTATATTTTTGCAATGAGCTCGTTAGGCGTTTATGGTGTTTTGATTTCAGGTTGGGCGACTAACTCTAAGTATGCTATGTTTGGCGCGCTTCGAAGTGCAGCGCAAACCATCTCTTATGAAATTTCAATGGGCTTTTCATTGGTTGGCGTATTGCTTGCTTCAAACTCAATGAATTTAACACAAGTGGTTATGTCGCAAAGTGGCGGCATCTTACATTGGTGGTTTATACCGCTTTTCCCCTTATTTATGGTGTTTTGGATTTCAGGCATTGCCGAAACCAATCGCGCGCCGTTTGATATGGCGGAAGGTGAGTCTGAAATTGTAGCGGGTTTTCATGTTGAATATTCAGGCGTAGCGTTTAGTTTGTTTTTTCTTGCTGAATACGCGGCAATGATTTTAATTGCAACCATGCTGGCATTATTGTTTATGGGTGGCTGGTTGTCACCGTTTGATGGCATTCCTGGCTTAGAAAAAGTTTTTTCTTTTGTTCCTGGCGGTGTTTGGCTTTTTGCTAAAGTAGCGTTCTTCTTATTCTTTTATTTATGGATCAGAGCAACCTTTCCGCGTTATCGCTATGACCAATTAATGCGACTAGGCTGGAAAGTATTAATTCCCGTAACAATTGTTTGGTTGGTTGTGACAGCGTTGATGGTTCTGCTGCATGTTGGCCCATGGTTTTAGTAACAAGGTAAATGATGAGTAAAGTTAAAAAAACATTAAAGTACGCAAAACACTACCTCAAAAGTTTTCTTATGTGGGAACTGTTGGCTGGTTTAAAAGTTACCGGCAAACACTTCTTCATGAAAAAAGTGACGGTGCAATTTCCAGAAGAAAAAGCACCTATTTCACCGCGGTTCAGAGGCTTGTTGGCCCTTAGACGTTACCCAAATGGTGAAGAACGTTGCATTGCTTGTAAGTTATGCGAGGCAGTGTGTCCAGCGCTTGCTATCACCATTGATGCAGAAGTCCGTGATGATGGTTCAAGACGAACCACACGTTATGACATTGATATGTTTAAATGCATTAACTGTGGTTTGTGTGAAGAGTCTTGCCCGGTGGATTCTATTGTGGTTACGCCCATTCAGCATTATCACATTAGTGAACGTGGTCAAAACATTATGACCAAAGAAAAATTATTAGCGATAGGTGACATGCTTGAACCACAGCTTGCAGCCGATCGTGAAGCCGATAAATCGTACCGTTAAAGGAGGGGCGATTATGTCCGCACAATTACCGCATTATCTATTTTTATTTTTTGCCGCATTAGCCATTGCGTTTTCTGTCTTGGTTATTACTATGAATAACCCAGTGCGTTCAGCCTTGGCTTTAGTGTTTGTTTTCTTTGCCGCTTCAGCGCTATGGCTGTTAATGCAGGCAGAGTTTTTAGCACTCATTTTAGTGTTAGTTTACGTTGGCGCAGTTATGACGTTATTTTTGTTTGTCGTTATGATGATAAACGTTGATAGCGATTCAATGGCAAAACACTTTATGTCATACGTACCCATAGGTGTGATTATTTTGTCTGTTATCGTTAGTACGGTCATTAAAATATTACCAGAACAATTAATGTTTGCTAAAACAGTAGTTGCTTCTGTGATACCCATGACCAATACCGAAAGCTTAGGCAGTGTCTTATATACGGAATATGTCTACGCGTTTGAGCTAGCTGCAGTGTTGCTTTTAGTGGCAATCATTTCTGCCATTGCTTTGGTTCATCGTCAAAGAAACCGCGGCAAACGGCAAGACATTGTTAAGCAGATCATGACCTCTAAAGTAGACCGATTGAAAATCATTAAGATGGCTCCTGTCACAACTAAGAAGGTGTAATTAAATGTTGTCGATGCAAGAATACATTATTTTCAGTGCAATTTTATTTTCACTCAGTTTGGTTGGCATAGTTATTAACCGTAAGAACGTTATCTTATTGTTGATGTGTGTCGAACTAATGTTGTTGGCGGTTAATACCAACTTCATTGCTTTCTCCCATTTTTTGCACGATAACGCGGGAGAAGTCTTTGTGTTTTTCATATTAACGGTCGCGGCTGCGGAAGCAGCTATTGGATTAGCGATTGTCATGCTGCTTTATCGTAATCGAAGCAGTTTGGACGTCGATAAATTAAATGAACTAAAAGGGTAAGCTTGTGTCAATAGTACATGTTTGTCTTCTAATTACCTTAGCGCCGCTGGTTGGCGCAGTAATTTCAGGCTTCTTTCGTAAACAAATCGGGCGCGCAGGCGCGCACACCCTTACCATTGGATTAGTGTTGGTTTCCTTTGTCTTATCGCTTTGTGTGGCAAAACAGTATTTGCTTGATGGCGCTTCGCCATATAATGCAAATTTGTACACGTGGGCTTCTGGCGGGGAATTATTTCCTTACTCGTTTCACATTGGTTTTTTAATCGATTCATTAACTGCAATTATGTTAGTGATTGTAACCTTTGTTTCATTGCTGGTTCACCTCTACAGCGTTGGTTATATGAAAGACGACAGCGGTTATCAACGATTTTTCAGTTACATTTCATTGTTTACTTTTGCAATGTTAATGCTGGTAACCTCCAATAATTTCTTACAGCTCTTTTTTGGTTGGGAAGGGGTAGGACTGGTGTCTTATTTATTGATTGGTTTTTGGTATACCAAAGAAACAGCCATTCAAAGTAATATGAAAGCATTTATTGTTAACCGTGTTGGTGACTTTGGTTTTATCCTAGGCATTGGTTTGATACTTTCTTACACGGGTACCATTGACTACTCACAAATTTTTGCGCAAAAAGCGATGCTTGCTAGCACGAGCATTTCTTTAATTGATGGCCATGCATGGTCATTAGTCACGGTTATCTGCCTGTGTCTCTTTGTGGGCGCAATGGGTAAGTCAGCTCAAGTACCTTTGCATGTCTGGTTGCCTGAATCGATGGAAGGTCCAACGCCTATTTCTGCATTGATTCATGCTGCAACGATGGTAACGGCAGGCGTCTTTATGATTGCCAGAATGTCGCCTTTGTTTGAATTATCAGATACGGCGCTTAGCGTTATTTTAATCATTGGTGCAACAGGGGCATTTTTTACTGGTTTGCTTGGTGTTGTGATGAATGATATTAAACGTGTAGTTGCTTATTCTACGTTGTCACAGCTTGGTTATATGATGGTTGCCATGGGGATTTCTGCCTACAGCGCTGGCGTATTTCATTTAGCAACGCATGCATGCTTTAAAGCGTTACTCTTTTTAGGTGCGGGTTCTGTCATCATTGGTATGCATCACGAACAAGACATGCGGAAAATGGGCGGGCTATGGCGTTACATGCCGATCACCTATATAACTAGCTTAATTGGTGCGTTGGCATTGTGTGCCATTCCTCCCTTTTCTGGGTTCTTTTCAAAAGATACGATTATTGCGGCAACGGCAGAAAGCCATTTATATGGCGCGACGTATGCGTCCTACTGTGTGTCTTATGGGGCGTTCGTTACTGCGCTTTATACTTTTCGCCAGATTTTCATGACGTTTCATGGTAAACCTCGTATGGATGAGCACACAAAATCTCACCTTAAAGAATCGCCCTGGGTCGTATGGTTACCCTTGGTTTTACTGGCCATCCCTTCCGTATTTTTAGGTTGGTGGTTAATGGAGCCTATCTTGTATGGCAATCCATCATTATTATCAAACGCCATTACAGTCTTACCGGCGCATGATGTTTTAGCAGAAATGCCTGCAGTAGAACGGCATCCTTTATCTATGATGATGCATTCGTTCGGCTCGACTACGTTTATGTTGACTATGCTTGGGATTTTCATGGCTTGGATTGGTTACATTGCTATTCCATCATTACCGGGTATGTTAGCCAAACGTTTTTCATGGATTCATAAGTTATTGCTTAATAAATACGGTTTTGATGCGTTTAATGAAAAAGTATTAATGCCATTTACCAAAGGCATTGGGCAATTTTTCTTTAGTGTGTGCGATAAAGGCTTGATTGATGGGCTTATTGTTAATGGCGCAGCAAAAGTAGTGAGTTTAACGGCCAAAGTAGGGCGATTAACGCAAACGGGCTATTTATATCATTATGCTTTTGCCATGGTTGCTGGGTTATTGGTGTTTATTTTGTGGTTATTATAGGGTTAAAAGGTAACGGTTATGCCGCACATTCTTAATGTATTGATTTGGTTTCCCATTTTTTCGGGTTGTTTTTTATTGGCGGTTGCTGAAAAAAATAACGACAGTGTTTCCAGGTATTTAGGCTTGTTTTCTGTTTTGATTTGCTTGGGTTTAAGCGCCGTATTGTTATCACAATTTGATAACACCAGCAGTGCCATGCAATTTAAAGAAACGGTTGAGTGGCTGCCAAGTTTAGGCATTAGTTACCAGTTAGGCATTGACGGTTTGTCTTTGTTAATGATTGCACTTAGTGTTTTTACAACGCTCATTGTGTTGCTAGCTACTTGGAACAGTATTACTCAAAAAATCTCTCAGTACGTTGCTGCATTTTTAGTCATGCAGGGGCTGTTAGTCGGTGTTTTTTCTGCACTGGATTCAATGGTCTTTTATGTTTTTTGGGAAGCGACACTCATTCCCATGTACTTGATTATTGGCGTGTGGGGCAGTGCAAACCGTATTTATGCAGCCATTAAATTTTTCCTTTATACCTTTTTAGGTTCAGTGACTATGTTGTTAGCGTTTTTATACTTAGCGTATAAAACAGGTAGCTTTAGCATTGAAGATTTTCAGAACGTTAAACATTTATCGATGGGCGCACAATCCCTTATTTTCTTGGCATTCTTTTTAGGTTTTGCCATTAAAATTCCAATGTGGCCCGTGCATACATGGTTGCCAGATGCGCATACTGAGGCGCCGGCGGGTGGTTCGATTATGTTGGCAGCGGTTTTATTAAAGTTAGGCGGTTATGGTTTTTTACGCTTTGCGATGCCAATTGTGCCTGATGCATGCCAATACTATTCGGGTGCCATGATTGTATTATCATTGGTAGCGGTTATTTATGTGGGTTTGATTGCGATTGTGCAAACGGACATGAAAAAGCTGATTGCTTATTCGTCTATTTCTCATATGGGCTTTGTAACCTTAGGCTGTTTTTCTATCTATACCATCGCCAAACAAACGGGGCACATGATTGATGCTGCACTCGTGTTAGAGGGTGCGATTGTGGTTATGGTTTCTCACGCTTTTGTATCAAGCGGCATGTTTGCTGGCGTTGGCTTTTTATATGAACGTATGCATACGCGAGAAATTAAAGACTTTGGCGGGATCATAAATACTATGCCACTTTTCGCCTCCTTTATGATGTTATTTGCTATGGGAAATGCTGGCCTACCTGGTACGTCTGGTTTTGTTGGTGAATTCATGGTGATCTTAGGCAGCATGAAATCCGGTTTTTGGGTTGGTTTTTTAGCTGCAACAACACTCATTATTGGTGCGGTATATACGCTTTGGATGTATAAACGCGTTATTTTTGGTGTCGTTACTAATCCGAAAGTAAACGATCTTCGAGATATATCTGGCTTTGAAGTAACGGCGTTTTCTTTCTTGGCGTTCATGGTCTTAGCGATGGGTGTTTATCCTGAGCCAGTACTTAAACTCATGCATCAGTCAGTTAATCATTTGTTAACGCTTAGCAGCGTTACGAAACTATAGTTTATTAAGGATTTTTTATGTCTTTTGAATTAGGCCAGATTGTTAGTGCCATCCCTGAAATGTTTGTTTTATTCATGGCAACGATTGCGATCTTAGCGGAATTATTCTTAACAAAATATGACCGAAATATTACTTATACTTTGGTTCAGTCGGCTTTAGTAGGCGCGTTGATTTTATGTTTGTTTCAATTGGGCCAAGCGAGAACTTACGCTTTTTCTGGTTTGTATGTTGCAGATGATATTGCAGTATTGTTAAAGGTTTTTATAAATGCTTCCGCTTTTTTTGGATTCTTTTATTCACGGCAGTACGTCGATGATAAAAAAATCCCAAGCGGTGAATTTTATATCCTTGCATTATTGTCCGTGCTTGGCATGATGGTTTTAGTTTCAGCGCATTCTTTATTAACGGTATATTTAGGCTTAGAGCTTATGTCATTACCACTTTATGCCTTGATTGCACTGCGGCGTGATTGCGGAATTGCATCCGAAGCAGCAATGAAATATTTTGCTATGGGCGCAATTGCGTCTGGTATTTTATTGTATGGTATGTCCATGCTATACGGAGCACTTGGCTCTTTGGATTTAGGCGTGATTGCAGCCCATACAACGCTGGCCTTTAAAATTCAACCAATGATGTTATCGTTTTCTGTCGTGTTTTTGGTGGTAGGCGTGTGTTTTAAATTAGCGGTTGTACCTTTTCACATGTGGGCGCCAGATGTTTATCAAGGTTCGCCGACGGCGGTAACAATTTTAATCAGCAGCGCTCCTAAATTAGCAGCAACCGGAATGATGTTTCGTTTGTTTGCCTTAGGTTTGCCTGAGCTTGTTTCGCAGTGGCAGCCTCTGTTTATTATGGTGTCTGTATTATCCGTGGTTGTAGGTAATTTGTTGGCAGTGGTTCAAACAAACATTAAACGTTTGTTTGCCTATTCCGGTATTGCTCATATGGGCTACATGTTATTTGGTTTAATTGCAGCAAGCCCAGAAGGTTATTCGGCATCACTTTATTACATTTGTGTTTATGGCCTTACCTCTGTTGCCGCCTTTGGTTTACTGGTAATCATGAGTCGCTGTGATTTGGATATTGAATTAATTGATGACTTAAAAGGCTTGAATGGTCGTAGTCCTTGGCTTGCAGGAATGATGTTAATTGTTTTATTTTCTATGGCTGGCGTGCCGCCAATGGTTGGTTTTTTCGCCAAATTAATGGTTCTGAAAGCCATTGTTAATGCAGGGTTTATAACGTTGGCATTGGTTGGTTTGTTGTGCGCAGTTATTGGCGCTTTTAATTACATACGTATTATTAAAACCATGTATTTTGAATCATCTGTTTTGCCAAGTACTTTAGTGGTTTCCGGGCCTGTAAAAACGCTGTTTAGTATCAATGCTTTAAGTTTGTTGGCCTTAGGTTTGTTTCCTAGCGGCTTAGTAACGGCATGCATTACAGCTTTTTTAAATTAATTTAACTTTTACTTGTACTTGTAAGCCAGCTCGTGTAAAATTGTTTTTGTTGATGCGGGGTGGAGCAGTCTGGTAGCTCGTCGGGCTCATAACCCGAAGGTCATAGGTTCAAATCCTGTCCCCGCTACCACAATATTAGGCCCCTATTTAGGGGTTTTTTGTTATCTAAGGAAAAGTAATTTTAACACTTTATTTTTGGTAACGTTTTATAGGGCCTAGGGCCCTTTTTTTTTAAAAAAAACTGATTTTTTCATGCCACGATTTAATATTAAAATAACGTAGTGCTTAATCTTGGCAAAAAAAGATGTTTTGGGTTAATTATCATAATGAACAAAAGTAAACTAACAGAATTATTAAAGCCAACGGTAGAATCTTTAGGCTACGTGTTGTGGGGCTGCGAGTATATTTCTCAAGGTAAGCATTCCGTTTTACGCATTTACATTGATAAAGAAGATGGCATTCTTATGGAAGATTGCGTAGTGGTTAGTAAACAGGTCAATCAAGTACTTGATGTGGAAGATCCCATTCAAAGTGAATACGCCTTAGAAGTATCGTCACCAGGGCTTGATAGACCATTATACGAAACATGGCATTATGAAAAATATCTTGGACATGAAATATCCATTAAATTGTATCAAGCCATTAATAAGAAGCGTGCGCTATGCGGCGTAATTGAAGAAGTAAATGAAAATGCTTTGCAACTGCTCGTAAGTGGAGAAACATTCTCAATTCCATTGGATGCAGTGAAAAAAGCGAATTTAGTTTCCTAAAGGGGCATTATCATGGGTAAAGAATTGTTAATGGTTGCTGAAGCCGTCTCGAATGAGAAAGGCGTATCAAAACAAGTGGTTTTAGATGCCATTCAATCAGCAATCGAATCAGCCACACAAAAATTATCAGTTGATGATATTAGCGTTAAAGTTAGACTTGATCCTCGAACAGGTGAATACGAGTCTTTTCGAACTTGGGAAGTTGTTGAAGAAGATGATTTTGAATTCCCAGAGAAGCAATATACGTTAGAACAAGCACAACAACGTCGTGAAAACATTGAAGTTGGCGACTTAATTGAAGAGGCAATGCCTTCCGTTGAATTTGGACGTATTGCTGCTCAAGCTGCACGGCAAGTTATTTTCCAAAAAGTACGTGAAGCTGAAAGACGATTAGTCGTTGATGAATATGAGCAACGAGTCGGTCAATTGGTAACCGGTGTTGTTAAGAAAACAACCCGCGATAATATTATCATTGATTTAGGTGGCAAGGCAGAAGCTTTCTTACCGCGCAGTGAAATGCTGCCTCATGAAATGTTTCGACCTGGCGATAAAGTGCGAGCTTATTTATATGAAGTGTCATCACAAGTTCGTGGTGCTCAACTTTTTGTAAGTCGTAGACACAAACAGATGCTTGTTGAATTATTTAAAATTGAAGTGCCAGAAATTGGTGAAGGTGTTATTGAAATAAAAGCCGCTGCAAGAGATGCGGGTAATCGCGCTAAAATTGCTGTTAAGACAAATGACGGACGCATCGACCCCATTGGCGCATGTGTTGGTATGAGAGGCGCGCGTGTTCAAGCTGTTTCTGGCGCCATTGGTGGCGAGCGAGTTGATATTGTAATTTGGGATGATAATCCTGCTCAACTTGTGATTAATGCGATGGCACCTGCTGATATTACATCCATTGTTGTTGATGAAGATTTAAATAGCATGGACTTAGCCGTTGATAAAGATCAGTTATCTCAAGCCATTGGTAAAAATGGTTTAAACATTCGCTTGGCAACAGAGTTATGTGGATGGACATTGAATGTAATGACGCAAGATGCGTTTGATGAAAAAACAAAAAATGAATCAGCCAGTACGGTTGATATGTTTGTTGAGAAATTAGAAATAGACGAAGACGTTGCTGAACTTTTAGCGCAGTCAGGGTTTACTTCACTTGAAGAAGTGGCGTATGTGCCTCGTGATGAATTGACTGAAATAGATGGCTTTGATGATGATATTGTTGATGAATTAAGAAAAAGAGCCGGAGATGCTTTGTTAGCTCAGGCCCTTGGTGGAGATGAATCATCTGCAAAAGTTGCTGCGGAAGATTTGTTAACGATGGCAGGTATGGATGAAGAATTAGCCGGTCATTTAGTTAAGCTTTCCATTTGTACAATGGAAGAGTTAGCCGAACAGTCCATTGATGATTTGTTAGACATTGAAAATATGACGGAAGAACGCGCTGGTCAGTTAATTATGACAGCTCGAGAGCCGTGGTTTAATAATGCATAATTGCTTTGATAAAGAGGAGATTTGAACATGTCTGATGTTACTGTCAAACAATTAGCCCAGGTAGTTGGTATACCTGTTGATCGATTATTAACCCAGCTTAAAGATGCCGGTTTATCGTTTAATAATGAAAAACAAACCATTAATGAAGAGCAAAAACATCTGTTATTGACTCATTTAAAACAAAGCCCCGGTGATGCAACTACTGCCTCGCCAGAGCGAATTACTCTGCGCCGTAAAAGTATAAGCCAAGTGAAAGTGGGTAATAATGCACAAAAACCTAAAACGGTAAGTGTTGAAGTGCGTAAAAAACGTATTTATGTTAAGCAAAATAATGTGCCAACGCAGGAAGAATTAGATGAACAATTACAGCTTGAAAAAGACAAAGTGATTGAAGAAGAACAATTGGCTCAACAACAGGCGCTAGATCGTGCAGAAAATGATAAGCGTATTGCTATAGAAGAAGAGCAAGCAAAACAAAAAGTTGTTGAAGATAATAAGGCAAAGCAAGCACCTGTTAAGACAGAGGTACCCGCTGCAAAAGTGGATACAGCGCCTAAACAAACTGATGCACCTAAAGCTGCCGTGCCAGCACCTAACGTTGAAGCGGTTAAAGAAATACCAAAGCCTGTTAATAAGCCAGCGGTTACTACTGTAGCAAGTGCGGATAAAAAGCCAGCTAAAAAATTCAGTAAGCATACGAATAAAGCGCCTGCTAAATCCGGTGATTTTGCTCGTAAAAATAAATTTTCTAAGAAGAAAAAAGATAAAAGTCGTAAAGCAAAAAGTGAAAGCCAAATAGCGGCAGAAACTGCGCTTCAACAACATGCTTTTGAAAAACCAACGGCTCCAACCATTCACAATGTGATGATTTCAGAAACCATTACGGTTGCTGAGCTAGCCAAGCGCATGTCTGTTAAAGCGGGAGAAGTCATTAAAGTGATGATGGGTTTAGGCGCAATGGCAACCATTAATCAGGTGATCGATCAAGATACAGCGAGCCTTGTCGTTGAAGAAATGGGGCATAAAGTTACGCTTGTCAGTGATACTGCACTTGAAGATGCACTGAAAATTGATCATACAAATGACGGCGGAGAACAAACGACTCGTGCGCCAGTTGTAACGATTATGGGTCATGTTGATCACGGTAAAACATCGTTACTTGATTACATTC
>CAWVYD010000007.1:0-22650 GCA_963934185.1 uncultured Legionellaceae bacterium
CAAGCACAAGTTTTAAAAAAGGTTTTAGCTATGAGCACAAAGATGCAAAGTTATAAATATTCAGAAATATTTTATTCCTTTCAAGGTGAGGGGCATTACATTGGCAAACCAACGGCCTGGATCCGTTTTTTTCTTTGTAATTTACAATGCGATGGTTTTGGCCAGCAAGATCCTACGGATCCATCGAGCTATATATTACCTTATAAAACCGCTGATTTAAGTAATGTATCTACCATTGAAGCGCTGCCTGTTTTTGAATATGGCTGTGATAGTTCTTATTCTTGGGCTAAAAAATACAGATACTTAGCTCACAACAAGCCTGCATTAGAGATAGCACAACAGATTATTTCAACGTTAAAACACACGACTAATCCAGAGGGTATTTTTTGTCATCCGGTAACAGGCCAAGAGACACATATGGCATTTACGGGGGGGGAGCCGTTGCTAAATCAAGCGGGTATTATGGCCGTAATGAATGCCTTTGATGATTTATCTAATATGCCTTATAAAATAACCGTTGAAACCAATGGCACCCAGCCTCTAAGTCGAGCGATGTTTAACATGATTAAAGGCTTTCAAAGCATCAAGTTTTCTAAAAAAGACAGAGAAAAGCCTGAGTGGTTTTGGTCATGTAGCCCTAAATTATTTTCAACCTCCGGTGAATCAGCAAAAAAAGCGATTAAGCCTGAGTGTGTTGCACATTACGCTAAAGCCAGTAATCACGGTCAGTTAAAATACGTTGTTGATGGTTCGTCTCGGTGTTGGTTAGAAGTTGAGAAAAACATTGAGCTTTACAGGGCTGCTGGGGTTGATTGGCCTGTTTATATTATGCCGGTAGGCGCTACAAAGGAACAACAGGAAACAGATAGCATCGCTGACATTGCAATAGAGGCAATGCATAGGGGCTATTATTTTTCTGGGCGTCTGCATTGCTATGTTTTTGGTAATAAAATAGGCAGCTAATGTTTTTCAACATGGCCTAAAAATGAAGCCTTTCTCTTTCTCTCTTAGAAAATATAATTGATAAGTTTATTAACGTGGGATATCTTATTTTTCTAAAGGATAAAGGGGATTTATGTTGGATATACAGCGCTATGATAAAATCGTCATAAATGATTTGTTTTTACGGTGTACCATTGGTTTTAAAGCCTGGGAAAAAGACAAGTTACAAGATGTTTTAGTGAATTTAACGCTCTATGTTGAACCATGCGTGTTTGATGATAGTTATGTTGATGATATTGAGGGTAAATTGAATTACAAAGCGGTTATTAAAACGGTGATCACACATGTTGAAAACTCAAGTTATAATCTACTTGAAACACTGGTTAATAATGTCGCAAAAATCATCCTTAATTTTCCGGAGATTAAAGCAACGCAAGTTCGCGTCGATAAAGTCGGCGCACTACGTTTTAGTAAAAGTGTTGCTATTGATATTTTCCGGAAAAAAGAAGCAGTCGTATGCTAATTTTAATGTTGGGTTCAAATATAAAGAGAGAAGAGAGCATTAAGAAAGGCCTTATGTTGCTCCAAACAAAATTTAGCGTTAAAAAAATATCCAGTGTTTATGAAACTGAAAATGTCAGCGACAACCATAATCAGAGCTACTATAACTGTGCGGTAATGATTGATACCGATGAACGACTCGAAACTATCAAAAAAATTATTTTGCCGGCAATAGAAAATGAATGTGGTAGAAAACGCGATATCAATGATAAACATGCACCAAGAACACTTGATATAGATATTTCATTCTATGGTCAACAGCAAGTCACAAAAGAAGATTATCAAGTCCCCGATCCAGACATAACGAAATACAAACATCTGCTCGTACCTATTTGTGAGATAGCGCCTCAATTTATTCACCCAGACAGTGGAAAATCCATTAAATCTCTTTTAAAAGACTGCCAGGATAAGCATCACATTCTGAAAGTGTAAATAATGGGCTGATTGTAGGATGTTTATTATTTGAATGATTTATGGCCGCGTGCAGTATAAACGTTGTTAAGGGGGGAGCGGGCGCTAATGGCCCCCCCCCTGGGATTTGGAGCAGGGCTTATTTTATTGGGATTTAGACAGCAAGGAACCCCGTGCTTTGCATATTCTTTGAGTGTTTGTTTAACGTCAATGGGCGAACGTAGTTTCACATCAGTCAAACCTAACGCTAAGGCGGCATTTGTTTTTTTTAACCAACACGTATCGAGATTCGATATTACATAAACTTTTGATAACGTTGGCTTGGCTTTGAAAAAAACACGCCTTGCCAAGAAGTTGGGGTATGGCACTCCCTAGACTTACAATACCCATACGCCTAAAACAAAGGCTTATGGTAGTCTTTAACTTAACCCTTGATTTGGAGTAATGGAATGGCGAGCGGATCAAAAACAGTCGTTATGGCGGCGCTTATTGGTAACGCATTGATTGCCTGCACAAAATTTGTAGCAGCGACGTTTACTGGCAGTTCGGCCATGCTCAGTGAAGGCATTCACTCCGTGGTAGATGTTGGTAACCAAGCATTATTATTGTTTGGTCTTAATCGAGCCAATAAACCAGCAACGGCTGAGCATCCGTATGGTTTTGGCAAAGAAATTTATTTTTACAGCTTTATTGTCGCCATTTTACTCTTTGCTTTTGGTGGTGGACTGTCTGTATTTGAAGGCATAAAGCATTTGTCCAACCCTAAACCTATGTCATCCGTTTATATTAATTACCTTGTGCTTGGTTTTGCCTTTGTTTTTGAAGGCGGGGCATGGCTTGTGGCTTTTAAAGAATTTAAAAAAACAACCAAACACTTTCATTGGTTTCACTCGATTCATCAGGCGAAAGATCCCACTATTATCGTGGTGTTGCTTGAAGATACCGCCGCAATGTTAGGCCTTATAATTGCGATGGTTGGTATTACGGCCAGCACTTACTTTAACCTTCCCATCATAGACAGCATCGCATCGATTATTATTGGCTTTGTTTTACTTGTCGTAGCGCTATGGCTTGCCTATGAGTCCAAAAGTTTACTGGTGGGTGAGGCGGCAAACCCAGAGGTGATTAATCAAGTTAAAACCATTATTTTAAAAGCCGATGAGATAGTTGATGTCAAAAACATAATGACGATGCACATGGGACCAAACAGCATTTTATTAAATTTAGAAGTCGATTTTGAAGAAAATCTTAACAGTACGGGGGTTGAGCATTGCATTGCTCGATTAGAAAAAGACATTAAAGAAGCTAAGCCAGAAATAAAGTGGGTATACATTTCAGCCAAGAGTTTCACTAGATCATAATTTTACAATATGTTGCGGGGAAAAATCTTGGCCGCAACATAAATAATAATCTTAAGTAACTTAGAAAGAATTTTGTGGAATACCTTGTGGAATATCTTGTGGATTCTCATGTGGGGTATTAACTCGAGTATATATACCTACATAGAAATAATAATCCTCAAGGGTTTGACTTTCGTCTATTAAAGTAATTACCGGTTGTGTGATGGTGGTTAATGAATGCGTTACTAGGCGAATGGCAGCATCAAGAAAATCCGTAATTATCGAAATGGCAAAGTAGCAGGCATCGATAACATGTTGTAATCCCCTGGCCATATTTTTCACACCGCTAAAGGCTTCATTTGCATCCCACCAGCATAAACCAACGATTAGATTTATTGTGCCGAGCGTAAACTTTAAAACCGACTGAAGCAGATGTCCCATTGCTATTACTGCATTTATCATTGGACGCATTACTACGGCAATCGTATTACGTTTAAAATCACCACCTGCACTGTGGCTAAATCCGGGACGTTCATCTGTTTTTTCGCTAAAGGGGGTAAAGAACCCTTCTTCATAGTTTCCATTTAAAAGATATTTTTCATTCTTTCGTTTTTTTTCTGCCAATTGATCTTCAAACATGATGATTCCTTTTAACTTGTACGCTCATACCAATGGAGTGGCATTGTTGATCCCTGAGATCTTATTGCCAACAGTAAGAGCCTTTTTATATCCATTAAGGCGTGTGATTCGTTTTAAGGATAATTTTTTCTGATTGTGTAAAAGCAGAGAAGCTTGGTATTTAAACTCATTTGCCCGCATCCCTAAGTCCAGCTAACTCAAGCGCTTCTAATATCAAAGTGTTAACAAGCGCTCCTTTTCGATATAATTTACCCAAATTTCTTTAGCAAGGATGATAATGATTAAAACCGATATTTGTATTATTGGCGCAGGCGCAGCAGGTTTGTCGCTGGCTGCGGGCGCAAGCCAGTTGGGCGTAAGCGTTGTTGTGATTGAGGGACATAAAATGGGCGGCGACTGTTTAAACACAGGGTGCGTGCCATCGAAAGCCTTGTTAGCGGCAGCAAAACATCGCTGGCAAAGTCTGCATTCGCCTCAGTTTGGTTTTAATATACAAAAAAGCAGCTTAGATTTTTATGAGGTGATAGCGCATGTAAAACAAACCATTGCCAGCATTGCGCCGCATGATTCAGTGGAACGGTTTGAAGGGTTGGGTTGCCACGTGTTATTAGGCTACGCCAAATTCATTGACGATAAAACCGTTAGCGTTGGTGAGGAACGTATTCAAGCAGCAAGATTTGTTATCGCAACGGGTTCAAGTCCTTTTATACCTGAAATCTCTGGTTTAAAAAAGGTGCCTTTTTATACCAATGAAACCATTTTTGATATGGATATATTACCAAAACATTTGTTAATTATTGGCGGGGGGCCCATTGCGTGTGAACTCGGCTTAGCCTTTGCCATGCTTGGCGCCAAGGTTTCACTGGTTGTTCGAAGTAAAATGCTCACGAAAGACGAAGTTGATTGTGTTGATATTGTAAGGCAATCAATGTTGGATAAAGGGATTAAGTTATATGAAGACGCACAAGTCGATTCCGTTGCTAAATTAAGTCATCGCATCGTTATTGTGACGAAGCATCATGATAAAGAAGTATTGGTTACCGGCAGTCACTTATTAATTGCAGCAGG
Organism: uncultured Legionellaceae bacterium; assembly: GCA_963934185.1. Taxonomy (GTDB): domain Bacteria; phylum Pseudomonadota; class Gammaproteobacteria; order Legionellales; family Legionellaceae; genus CAWVYD01. Next base: position 4,962 of record CAWVYD010000007.1, read on the forward strand.
GCGCACACCAAATGTTTTGGAACTGGGATTAGAAAATGCAGGCGTTGTTTCAACAAGCAAAGGCATTAGTGTTGATGCGCGTTTACGCACCAGTAATAAGCGAGTTTGCGCTATGGGGGATGTGATTGGCCAACACGAATTTACACATATGGCCAATTATCACGCGGGTATTATTTTAAAAAATTGTTTGTTTCGCTTGCCAGCCAAAGCAAATACGAAGGCGATGCCATGGGTGACGTATACCTCACCAGAACTTGCGCATGTGGGATTAACAACAAAGCAAGCGATGGAACGTAACATAGCGATTAAAATCACTGAGCATTTTTATTTAGAGAACGATCGCGCTCAGGCTGAAGGTGTTGTGCAAGGTAAAATTAAAATCATTAGCGATCGAAAAGGGCGGGTTTTAGGCGTTTGTATTGTGGGTGCGCAAGCGGGAGAGCTTCTAATGCCGTGGATTTTAATGGTGCAAGGGAAACAGTCGTTACGAAAAATGACAGATATTATTGTGCCTTACCCTACCTTAAGCGAAATAAATAAGCGGGCAGCGGGTAAATTTTTTAATGAGGCATTGTTTTCTAACAAAGTAAAAAAAGTTGTCAGTTGGCTAAAAGTTCGTCATGGATAAAAAAAGAGCTTGTTTTAAAATAAAGTCGGCAGGTTTTGATTGCCAGTTGCATTCGTTTTGGCACTGCTGCCTCGACCGTTAAATTATCTTTCATAAAGGCTTGTATTTCTACGGAACAATTGTTATTTTCTGTCCTCAATTGATGCATGACGCATGATTAATAAACCTTAGCACGATTCGTGAATTTATTAATCAATTTGGAGCATAGGAATGTTAATGGATATTGACAGCAATTTTTCTTATTTCATAAAGCGTACGTTTTGTATCTTTTTAATTTCATTAAGGATGCATGATGACGACACAAACTATCTACGCCCCAGCCAAAGCTTTGTTCTTTACGTGCGTTAGCGCATTTCTTCTTTCTGGTTGTTCGAGTATGAACGTAGTGCCGCTTTCGTTTAATGTGGCTGCCATGCCAGTTATTAATTCCTTTGAAAATGAAGCATCACTGCCTGTGCGTCTGCGAATTTATCAATTAACAGAACTGAGTAAATTTAAAGACGCAACGTTTCGTGAATTATGGAAGCTCGATAAGCAAACGCTTGGCGAGAGTTTAATCAGCACGCACGAGCTAACGCTTACCCCTAAATCGATGACAAAACTTAAACTGGATCGGCAAGATAAAGCCAAATACATTGGCGTAATTGCGATTTTTCGGCATCCAGAATTAGGAAAGTGGCGCGCTTATAAGAGTGTCAGTTCACAAGCATCTTCTTTGCTTTCCTCCATGTCCATTGAGATATCAGGTAATTCAGTGAGGATTAAATAATGTACCCCAATCAAAAAATCGTTTGGGCGGAAGGCGTATTTTTAGGCCAGCAACATTTTCAGCAGTGGGAAAAATCACTCAGTGAGCATCAAACATTTTTGCACCAACATCAATTTAATAAAGCCTATGGTGTGTGCCAATTAACGATTAATAAGGCTCAACTTGGGCGTCATGTTTGTCTCATTGATTCGCTGGTGGCTTTAATGCCGGATGGGCGATGGCTTAGCTTTGTCAGTGACCAAAATGAAGATGAGTTACGAGTATCATTGGCAGGTGATGAGACTAACGTGTATTTAGCGCTGCCTTATTCCGAAGTGGTGGATGGTATTAGCGGTTACCCAAAGGATGAATTGAAAAAAACAGCTTGGCAGGCGGATTACCGTGCGTGCAAAGATCTCTATGATCCTTCGCGTGAAAGAGAAGTGCTTTATGCGAAACAACGTTTTTTCTTAACCAGTGATAAAAGTTATGAATCCAGTTGTTGTTTGATTAAAATTGCAAAATGTCATAGAGCGGGCGGCAGTGGTTATACGTTAAGCCAGTATATTCCGCCTTTAATTAATCTTGGCGCATCGTTGGCGGCATATTCTTATGTGACGGCATTAGCGTCTGCGGTAAATGATCGCATTAAACAATTGGAGCGGCGCTTTTTAGCGGTGCCAGCCATTGCTGTGCGAGACAGCAGCGTTTTATCTTATGCGCTGATTTTGTTATCAATGCTAGCAAAATATCATGCAAAATTAATGACGTTTGAGCAACGAACCCAAACCTGTCCTCAAGCGTTACATGAGCTTTTTTCAGAATTTTTATGTGAGCTATCCGTGTGTTGCCAAGGAAAGTTGGCCGACATTATGCCGTTTGATCGTAACCGTTTAGATGAGATTTTTCGTTACTCCACCGTACTGATTCATGGCTTGCTTGAGACCATTAATCCAGTAGAAAATAAACAACTTAAGCTTCATAAACAATCCGATAATTATTATCGCAGTGATGATGTGTCCACCTATTTTAATACCGGTGATTATTTGTATTTAGAAGTGAGTGAATACCATGAAGATGATGCATGGGCTACTCGATTTGAACGCGGTGTTAAATTAGGTGCGGCTGATAAAATTGATGACATTTATGCCTCTGCCGTTGCCGGTGTGTCATTGAAATACATTAAACGGCCACCCTCAGCCATTAGCATTAAACCGGGCTGCGAATATTTTCAAGTGTTATGCGAAGGTGATTTTTGGCAACAAGTCTTAGACGATGGGCGGCTTGGCATTTTAAAAGGTAAAGAGTTTTCTTCTGTTGAAATTAATTTAATCGTTGTTGAAGGTTAGGAACTGTTATGCAAGCAATTAATCCTTATTTAGAATTATCGTATCCGTTATTAGAAGTAACGCTGTGGTTTGGTCAAACTAAGCATGAATTAAGTGAGGCACATGGGGTGCAAAACCAAGTGTTTAAGCGTTTTGAAGCCTTTGAGCATGCGTGTCAATCACAAAATTTAAGTGTGGAAGACTGCCAAGCGGTTAAATATGCTTTAACGGCTTTTATTGATGAAAGCGCTTTGAAATCTGAACAAATGGCAGTGAAATCAGCGTGGCAAACCAACCCACTTCAGCTGGAATTTTTTGGTGAGCACATGGCGGGTGAAGGTTTTTTTAATAAATTAAGTCTGTTAAAGCAACAAGCAAAAGCCGATGTGCTTGAAGTCTATTTTTTGTGTTTGCAACTTGGATTTAAAGGCATTCATGGCATGAACCAAGGCGAACAACTAACGGGCATTTCATTGGATCTGCGCGCGCAATTAGATGCGTTGCGTAAAGACAATAAACAATTACTTTCAATCGATGCTTTTCCTAAAGAGGGCATTTTTAAAACCATGTCAAAAACGGTTCCGGCATGGATTTTTAGCTTGGTATTTGTTTGCTTAATGTTTGTCTTTTACTTTGGCTTTTCACTGACCATGGATGGTCGTGTCAATCAAAGCAATCAACGCATCAACGCGTATTATAAGTCGCATACAAGCGCTCATTTTCAAAAAATAATTCATTAGAGGCATAAGCAACATGAAACAAATCATTATTAGTTTGATTGAAAAAACAAATAAAACCGTTGCGATTTATTTGCTGGGCATTACATCACTTCTTATGTCGTATTTTTTTGTTTTGAATTATTTCAATGTTCAAAAGGCATTTCAAATAGGCTTGTTAATTACTATTTTTGTTTGTGTCGGTGGCTTTTTTCTTTATCGAAATCATAAAGAGTCGGCATCCAGTAAACTACTGGAACTGGGAATTTTTAAAAGCAGTGGCACCAGCACGCTTGACAAAATTCAAGATGAAAGAATTAAGCTGCGTATGAGCGAGGCCATCAGTGCATTAAAAACATCGTCGTTATCGGGCACTAAAAAAGGCAGCGCCGCACTTTATCGCTTACCATGGTTTGTGGTTATAGGGCCACCGGCCAATGGTAAGAGTACGTTACTTAGAAATTCTGGTTTAAACTTTCCTTTCTCAGTAGATAAAAAAGATAACTACAAAATTCAAGGGGTTGGCGGCACGCGAGATTACGATTGGTGGTTCTCCGATCAAGCCGTTTTCCTTGATACGGCAGGGCGATATACGCAGTGCACAACGAAAAGCGATCAAAAAGAATGGTTCTCTTTTTTGTCGACGCTTAAAAAAGCACGTTCAAAAGCGCCGCTTAATGGCATCATTATAACCCTTGGTTTAACGGATCTTATGTTTGGCGAAAAAGATGAGTTAACGCAAACTGTTAAAAACATATCAAATCGAGTGCAAGAACTTTATACGCAATTAGGACATCTGATACCGGTTTATTTTGTGTTTACCAAAACGGACCGCATTGCGGGTTTCGACATGTTTTTTGAGCGCATGAGTGACAAAGAAAAACAGCAGATATGGGGCGTAAATTTAAGTGAATATTTAACTCAAAAAAGTGTTAAAGAATTTATTGAGCATCGTTTTAATGAATTGGTGCAACAATTAATTCGCTCAAGCTTTTCAAAAATGGCTTTATCAAGAGACAAAAAAAAGAAAGAGGCTATCTTTAATTTCCCTCATCAGTTTAAAGCTGCTATTGCGCCAGTTCAGTCATTATTAACGTTATTTACCGAACAAAATCCTTATGAAGAGCAAATTCGGATTATGGGCGCTTACTTTATCAGTAGTACGCAAGCGGATGGCAATCTGGTTGAAAAGCGCTTTGGTTTTAATCATGTGAATGATACAGACTTTGTGGTTGCATCAGAAATTGAAATAGAAGGAGAAGCAAAACAAAACGAAAACAAACACAGCGCTTTTTTTGTCACGGAACTATTTAATAAACTTTTATTTAAATACAGTAATTCCTTGTCAGCCAATAAAAAAACAGCGTCTTATTTAAAGCGCATGAAATTATTTGGCGTAGCCGGTGGTTGCAGCGCTTTACTCGCCTCTTTTATGTTTTACAGTTTGTCATTAACGGCCAATAGCTCATTGCTGACAGAAGGAGAGCAGCAAATTAAAGGGTCGATTGACGTATTAAAACTATCGCCTTTGTCACATGATCGTTTAGAAATGACCAAAGGGGTAATCAATCATTATCAAAAGTTAACAGACTATAAACAAATTTTACCCTTTTATTTGCGGCTTGGGTTGTATCGAGGCGAAGGGCAACGAGACACGTTACAATCATTAATTAATGATGGCTGGTTAACCAGTGTTATTCGCCCGGTTAATAATGTGTTATTAAATCAATTAAGGTCTTACGCTAAAGAGTGGGGCACTGCCAGTATCAAAGAGCGTATGTTGCTGCGAGGAAATTATTACACCACGCTTAAAGCGTATATGATGTTGGTTTATCCTGAGTATTTAGAAGTTAATTTTGCAAGTCGTTTGATAACGCCCTTGTGGCACAGCGAAATGAAAAAAGTAGATGAAAATAAAGAGCTTCAACAAAGCAGCACCTATCGAAATTTTATTACGTATTATCTCAGCTTGCTGAAAAACCATAAAGTGGGGCCGCCTGTCATTCGGCCTAACATTGCCTTAATCAATCATGCTCGGCACCAATTGTATTCACCGACCAATGCCAGCAATTTATATGCGTTAATCCGAACGCGCGGTTTAGATGAGTTAAATAACTTTACGGTCAGCCAATTACTTAATGATTATGGATTGGAGCTAATAGACAGCGCTCGTAAAATTCCTAAATTTTATACCTTAGAGGGTTGGCAAAATTATGTGTCACCACAGATAGAAAAAGTAGTGCAAAGTGCGAGTGAAGTTGATTGGGTTATTGATGTTGCTTTACATAATTTAAATAAAGTACAAACGTATAAAACCATTAACTCATTATTGATTACTAAGTTTCGAGGTCAAATGATCGAGCTTTATTTATCTGAATATACTGATGCGTGGTTAAAGTTTTTATCCTCCATTCATATTCAAAAATTTGCATCGCTTGATGATGCCGCAGCTCAATTTCGCGTGCTGTATCAAACGCAAGGGCCTATTGTTCAGCTGTTTGATAAGCTCAAAGAAAACATGTCAATTATGGACTTGATTGATATTAAATACACGTCTTTACACGTTCAAAAAACGTTTAAAAGCTTACAAACCTTATCGCAAGTCAATGGGAAAATGCTTGAGAGTTATCTTAAAGAACTTGGCGCTATACAAAGTGATTTAGAGCGTATGACGGGAAGCCCGGATCTTTCGCGCGATGCTTTGGATTATGGGCAATCTATTTTATCCAGCCGCGGCACTAATATTGAACTGCAAAAAGGTGCGCGCCTGGTTGATAAATTATTGGGTGATGTTGACTCAATGGTTACGCGTAAATTACTTAAGCCATTATTATTATCGCCGATTCAAGAGGCATGGCGAGTAATACTGCTTGAAGCTAAACGTGGTTTGGATCGCCGCTGGTTTGATGAGGTTTTTCGAACCTATCAGTCAGAACTTCGAAATAAATTTCCTTTTTCAGGAAATGATGATGAAGCATCCGAAGCCGATGTGGTTGAGTTTTTCCGTAAAGGCGATGGTATCTTATGGGGTTTTATCCATGATAAATTAATCGCGTTTGTTGATAACAGAAACGATCGGTTTAAAAACAAGGAATGGCTAGGCATTGGTTTGGGGCTTAGTAACAAATTTTTAAATGCCTTAAGTTTTTCTAAAAAGGTTAGTGATGGCCTATTTAAGGGCGATAAATTTGGTTTTGATTTTTACATTTACCCAGAGCCTACAACGGGTTTAAAAGAAATTTTGTTTGAGTCTGGCCGTAAATATTTTCGTTATCAAAATGGGCCTCAAGAGTGGGTTAACTTTTCATGGCCAGGCGATAACAGTGCCGAAGGTGCGTTATTGAGGTTATCCCCTATTGATGGTCATGCAACCATTACCTTAGAATTTATTAATATGTGGGGGGTGCTTCATTTATTTGAAAAAGCGAAGCTAACGCCATTAACGCGAAGTAAATTTAAAGCAACTTGGCAGTTAAAAGGCAGTGATGGCAGACTGTATGCGGTTTCAATGTATGTGCGTGGTGATGGGCGAAACAGCATTTTAAATGCGTTGCTCTTTAATAAACAAAGTTTGCCCAAGTATTTATTTGATACCACAACTCAGGAGACCATCTAATGTTTTCCTTTTTAAGGCGGAAAAAAAACAACATTAAATTAGCCGAGCCGATGCATTTTATTGGTAAATACCCAGTGGATCCTGAATACATAAAAATGGGCGATAATGAGGCATTTATCTTCGAGGTTAACGCTTACCTTAAATTGCTTCATGGCGAGTTAATCAGTATTAAGGGTGAAAAGCTGTCAGACCTAGCCGTTTGCTATTTTTTAGAGGTGGATACGGCGCTAAGTGACTGTGTGGTAGGGCGCGTTGGACCAAGCCAGGATAAGTCTGAACGAGATAACCTTTTTATGTTGTCTCGCCATGTGATGGATGAATCAATAAAAAAATATCCTTTATTCATACCATCACTATATAATGATTTCTTTAGACAAACCGATGAGTTATTGAATCAAACAATGACGTGTCATTCTTTGTCTGATTTTCAAATAAAGCTGAACAATCTTAATCAAAGTTCTCTTTATTTGGATAACAAGCAGGTATTAAATACGGCCGTTGATCAATTAAAGCGTTTAAGCATTGAGGGGTATCGTCAAAGCTTGGCTGAATTTGGTATCGTTTTATCTACGCCTATATTAGTCGGGATTTGGCGTCAATGGCGTAATGCCTTCGTGCAGGGCGGATCATTAAGTGAGTATTTACCTGTAAAAATCGAGTTGCCAAGTGATGATAATTTGAACTATTATGTGTCTTTTATTTGCCAAGTGATTGAGCCACTGTTTGAGTTTATTGGCCATTACCGCATTTTTTGGTGGCGAGATGAGTTACATGGCAAAGCCTGGTGTTTAATCAGCAATACGAAAAAAGATCCACAAACAGATCTTCTATTATTTAACCATACATTAAGCGATCAACTGCGATGCTTACGGCATGAGCAAGATGCGATCCCGCTCGCGGAAGCTGCCGATTCTTTATTGGATGCACTGCAAGTGGTTGCTAAGTAACAGCCCCTAAGTAGAGAGAATTAACTTTTATGGAAGCAACGTTATATTTACAGTTTAAAAAAAGCGCGGAACGTTTTTCGGATTTGATGTGTTGTAGTGATGATGACGGTCATCTAAATTACGCACAAGCAGGTAAGGTCGTAGATGGCATTAGTTACCGCTTGCATGTCAAAGGCGTAAAAGCCGGTGATGTTGTCGCGCTGTATACGGGTAAGTCGAAAGACAGCTTGCTGGTGTTTTTAGCCCTTTCTAAATTAGGTGCAACCTGTTTAACCTTAGATTTAGCGTTCCCTGAAGATATGATTAAGTATGTCTTATCAGATGCGAAGGTCAGTCATGTGATCGGCAGTAAATCCTTTCCTGTTGCAACAGAAATTAAGATGTTAACGCTTTGCGAATTAACCAAAAGTGCAGAGGGTGAATCCCCCACCATGATTGAGGGTCACACGGCATGGCTGGTCTATTCCTCTGGTACAACCGGTCGTCCCAAAGGCATTAATCTCTCTGGTAGTGCCATGCTTCATTCCATTTTTTCGAGGCAAAAATTCAGTGCCTATGCCTCACACGATAAAGTTGCCTGCAATATTTATTTTTATTGGGAAGCCTTTCGTCCATTATTTTTTGGCGCTCACGTTCTGATTGTGAGTGATAAGCTTTTGTTTGGTTTAAATCGTTACGTAGATTTTCTTTTTGAGAATAAAATAACAGAAACACTGTGGACGCCATCCTTTGCAGAGATGTTGTTATCGCAGGCGACAGATGCGTCTTTAAGTAAGTTAAATGCGTTAACACGTGTTTGGTTCAATGGTGAAGTGGTTAGCGATAAGTTAGCAACCGATGTTTTCAGGTGTTTGCCAAGCGTCAATTGCTTTAATTTATACAGCATTTCAGAAACCTTTGATGTTAGCGCTCAGTTAATTGAACGTAACAAAAGTGATGAGTCTGTTTGCGCTAGCATTGGTAAGCCATTAGCAGGCGTTACGGCTTGGATTCTAGATGAGCATGGCAAGCAATGTGAAACAGGGGAAACCGGCGAGCTTTATCTTCATTCTAAATCGTTAGCCGATGGTTACTTAAATGCGCCTGAGGCACAAGCGAAGGCGTTCGTTCATATTAACAGCGCTTATACGTTGGCGTGTTGTTACCGTACCAAAGATCTCGCTTACCAAAGTGAGTCCGGTGAAATTTTTATCTTAGGGCGAAACGATCACGTTGTGAAATTGCGTGGTTATAATGTTTCGTTATTGTCGATTGAAGATGCACTTAAAAAATCATTGGCCATACGACAATGCGTTGTTAAATTAGACGGCTCACAAGCCATTAACCAAGTATTGGTTGCAGCGCTTGAACCCGAAAATTACGATGAATTCATTAAAATATATCGCATTGATTTAGATCTTGGTTTTTCAAAACCGTTGCAAACACAGTTAGCAACGGTTTTACCAAGTTACTCAATTCCAGCCAAATTCATTGTTAAACGCTCACTTAGTTTGGATCCCTATTCAACTAAGTTAGACGTTAAAAAAATATTTAATAAATACAGTGATGATAAATTACTGGCGATTTGGCAAGATATTTTTTCGATGCAAGAAAATGAATTAAACGGTGACAGTCACTTTTTTGATCTTGGCGCAAATTCATTGCAAGCCATTGAGTTGATGCACCGAGTTCAAAAAATATTTAACTTTTCATTTAGTATTGAACAGTTAGAACAACACTCAACGCTGGCTTCTCAGCGTAGTTTTTTAAATGAACCGAATAATCAAAACGTAAAAGGAAAAATTAATTATTTAAACGATCTTACCTTTGATTTTTCATTAACACCCAAAGCAACAACGATTAATAATTTATCTCAAGCTGAGCATGTGTTTATTACTGGCGTAACAGGTTTCCTTGGCGCCCATTGGCTAGAGAAATGTTTAAAGACGACAACGGCCGAGTATTATTGTTTAATCCGAGCCGATAATGAAACAAATGCAATGGCACGGTTAAGACAAACGTTTGAACATTATCAGCTGGATATTTCATTATTAAATGAACGCGTTCATGTGTTGGTGGGGTGTTTGACCAAGCCTTATTTAGGCATCAAACAATCGGCATGGGATGTGTTATCACTAGACATGGATATTATTTTGCATGCCGCATCACATGTTAATTTACTTTATCCATATAAGCGTTTAAAAGCGTCCATTGTTGACGGCGGGCGATGCATGCTGACGTTAGCGGTGACGAAAAAAATAAAGCCTATCGTTATTATTTCTTCGGATGCAGTGTACCCAAATCTAATGGATGTTAAGCGAAATGAATTTTTAGACGAGGATACGTTTGAAAAACTTCGTTATGGTTACGCGCAAGCAAAATGGGTGCAAGAAGCGTTAATTAAAAAAATGACAGCGGTGTATTCTTTGCCTTTTTTAGTGGTTCGCTTAGGCAATTTAGCGCCATCGCTTAATACGGGCATTATTAATAAGGATGATGTGAATCATTTGTTTTGCAAAATAATTCACTCTGAAAAGCGTGTGCCAATGTCTTTGGCAATCGAATTTACGCCGGTTGATAAAGTCGTTTCGTATTTGGTAATGAAAGACATTAATGCCTCAATACTTCCTTTAAGCAACTCAACGGTAATTCATCAAACGCAATTAACGTCGTTAATGCCAGAATGGTCACTTAAAGCCATTCCAGAAAATGAATGGCATCAATTACTCGAAGAGAAAATGCCTGAATTACTGGCGTTAACTCAAACGCAAAATGAATCGTTATTAGGAAAAAACAATGAGTATGTGCGCGCAATGAGCTTATCTGAGGCAGAGAAAAAGAAAATTCTGAATCAATTAGCCAACGTAACGATTTCAACGTCGGCAGAGAGGCAATTATGAATTCATCATGGCAGGGTAAACGTCTATTAATTACGGGTGGCAGCAGTGGCATTGGTTTGGAAACGGTAGCAAAGGCATTGTCATTGGGCGCTGTTGTTAGCGTATTGTCACGTACCATATCGGAAGGGTTAGCCAAACTTGATTGTGATAATTTGCATATGCATCAAGGCAGCGTTTCAAATCATACCGACGTTCAAAAATGGGTTGAAGCTGCTAGACAACGCTTTGGTACCTTTAATACGATAATTAATAATGCGGGCGCAATGTATTACATGGATGTGATGGCAGCAGATTATGCGCAAATGAAAACAATGATTGAAACGAACTGTTTAGGCTTTATCAATTTAATTGATTGTGTGTTGCCACTATTAAAAGGTAGGAGCGATTCTCATTGGTTAAACATTACGTCTGATGCGGGTAAGCAAGCGTTTCCTGGCTTAGCGATTTATTCAGGCACCAAAGCGTTTGTTGAATTTAGCGCAAGAGCCATGCGCTTAGAATTGATTCAACACAACATTAAAGTAACAAACATTCAGCCAGGCAATGTGGCAACGCCGCTTCATGCACTTTCAACGGACAGTGAGGTGGTAGCGCAATATGGCTCTCACAATTCCGGGCAATATTTGCAACCGGCGGATGTGGCAAATGCCATTACTTATGCCATTTCAACACCGCATGGTATTGCTGTTAATGAAATTTTAATTGAACCTTTGTCTGAGAGCATTTAATGAGTTTAGAAAATGATTAAAGGAATAATCGCAATCGCATTATTATTTTCAGTGACCGTATGGGCAGAGGATACTCTCAGGGGAATGACATAAGTGATTTACTTTCACCTCTGCAGATAATAGTTACTGGTATGACGGTAAATATAAGTGTTTTATAGGCTAACTTATGGTTTCAACAATAAATATAGCTAATAGAACTGCTTAAGCAGTATTTTAGAGGGGTTTATTTGTTATTTCAGGATGACATTCTTTATTAAAGAGTATATTACTGCTACAGTAGTAATATTATCTATTTTTGTGAATTGACTATGCTTTCTAATGATATTGCAATAATGATTCGATTTTATCGGAAAGAAAGTGGGTTATCACAACATGCCTTAGCTTGCTTGGCTGGCGTTGGTAAAACGGTCATTTTCGATATTGAGAAAGGCAAAGAAACGGTGAAATTGAAAACATTACTTAGTGTGTTAGATGTTTTAAATATTAAGATGCTATTTGAAACACCTTTTCCACAAAAGAAGGGGGGGGGGGTGAATGATGAGAAAAGCACAGATTTTTGTTCATGACAGAAAAGCTGGAATATTAGAAGAGATTAAAGGAAGACACTATCAATTTTTTTACGATCCGAACTATGATGGGCCGAGTGTTTCGTTGACCATGCCTATTGAGAAAAAGTGCTATGAATTCGATGAGTTCCCCCCCTTTTTTGAAGGTTTATTGCCTGAAGGCGGCATGCTTGAAGCGTTATTAAAAAAATATAAAATTGATAGGAATGATTATTTCAGTCAGTTGATGCGTGTTGGTCAAGATGTGGTTGGCTCGGTTACTATCGAGCAACTTATATGAAGCATTGTCCTATTACTTATGAGGCGATAGCTTCTAATCAAAATTACTCACATCGTGGTTTACGAAAACTATCCCCACAATTAAATGAACTTCTGCCTTTATCCTTAAGCGCGGATGAACAATGTCAAGAAGCGCTTGCTCGCGCTGGAAAAATGTCTATTCAAGGTGTTCAAACTAAGCTAAGTGCCAAATTGAAAATTAAGCAGCAATGCTTTGATATTGTTGATACACATGGGTTATACATTCTTAAGCCACCAAGCAACCTTTATGAGGAATAGCCTGAAAATGAGGCCATCAGTATGAGCCTTGCAGAAATCGTTGGCCTTGAGGTTCCCGTGCATGGTTTAGTCTTTTCTAAAGACAATAGCCTGACTTACTTTATTAAGCGTTTTGACCGAATAGGGAATAAAAAAAAGTTAGCACAGGAAGATTTTGCTCAACTCTCAGGCTTTGATCGTCATACAAAATACAACAGTTCAATGGAACATGTTATTAAAATTATTAACACGTTTTGTTCATTCCCTAAAATTGAAGGCTTAAAGCTCTTTAAGCTAACGCTGTTTAATTTTCTCATTGGCAATGAGGATATGCATTTAAAAAAATTTTCTTTGCTGACTAGAGGCAATATAACGGGGTTATCACCCGCCTACGACCTACTTAATTCCACCATTTTTTTAAAACGCATGAAAGAAGAAATTGCATTACCCATTCGCGGAAAAAAAAACAATTTAACTCGAAAGGACTTTATTGAGTATTTGGCTGCGGATAGATTAGGTTTAAATCATGCGGTGATTGAAGGGGTGCTGAATGACTTTCAGAAAGCCATTCCTGGTTGGTTTGACTTAATTGGTGTTTGTTTTATGTCTACAGCAATGAAGGAACGTTATATTAATTTATTAGCTGAAAGGTGTGCTCGTTTGAATTTTATTTTGCCAAAGCGTCTTTCTTGATTGTGTCTAAGCAGGCACTACGCTAGGCAATAAATCATTCGGTCGGCTTTTATCTCGACAGTTAGATATTGATAAGTATTATATGACCGCATAATGATTTTTATTGCGCTGGGAATGTATGAAAAAATTAGTTTATATTGGTTTCATTTTATTTTTTGGAGTACTAAAAGTGCATGCGAATATTGATAGTGATCGATTGAGTTTGCGAGAAAAGATTGGCCAGATGTTAATTATGGGGTTTTCGGGCGCAGAGGTGAATGAACATTCAGCCGTTGTTCGCTCCCTCCATGACGATAACATTGGTGGTGTGATCCTTTTTGACTATAATTTTCAAACAAAAAGGTTTGATAAGAATATAAAATCTCCAGAGCAAACGAAACAACTTAATCTAATTCTTCAGCAAGAAGCCTTTAACAGTAATCACGCAAATCAAAGGCCACAATTGCCACTGTTAATTTCGGTGGATTACGAAGGCGGCCAGGTCAATCGTTTAAAGCCCGCGTACGGTTTTCCAGAAACCATTTCGGCGCAAGCGTTTTCAGAGCTGGCAGTTAATGATGCGCAGCGTACTGCAAACGACATGGCAAACACCTTGAAAGAAAATGGTTTTAATTTGGATTTCGCGCCGGTTTTAGATGTAAATGTTAATCCTGAAAATCCTGTGTTAGGTAAACTTGAACGCAGCTATTCAGCTGATCCGCATCGAGTCATCGAAAGCAGCAGTCTTTTAGCAAACGCTTTAAAATCTCAGAAAATTGGTTGTGCTTATAAACATTTTCCTGGCCATGGCAGTTCTAAAAGCGATTCTCACTTAGGCTTTGTTGATGTAACAGAATCTTGGCAAGAGTATGAGTTACTGCCTTATCAAGCCTTGGTCAGCCACATGGGCAGCAAAGACATGATAATGACTGCGCATATAGTCAATCGTCACTTGGATGCAAGTGGCTTGCCTGCGACCTTGTCTCAGCCAATACTGAAAGGATTGTTACGGCCAAAATTAGGGGTTCAAGGCGTTATCATCACTGACGACATGCAAATGAAGGCGATTAGCGAGCATTACGGCTTGGAAGAATCGATGGTGCTTGCCATTAATGCGGGGGCTGACATGTTTATTTTTGGTAATCAACTAGTCAATGAGCCAATGCCTGCCGCTAAGTTAATTGATTTTATTGAAAAAAATGTTCGTAACGGTAAGATTAGTCAAGGAAAAATCAATGATTCTGTTCACCGGATTACAGCGCTTAAACAAGCACTTTAAGTGTCGCTGCCATTCTTCTATATGAGGGTAGAGTTCTATTGTTCAGCCCCTTAAAGCAATAGACAGTCTATAATTAAGTCATTATGGCTTAGATATGATTCTGATGGGGCGACTTAAGGAAAGTAACGTATTCAATGCTAGAAGAGGGCAGTGATTATAAACAAGCGACGCTACCTTTTTATAGAAGGCGAGCTGCCATCCTTCTTCAGCGAGCATTTAGAAAAAAAAGATTAATGAATTCGGATGACATTAATACCTTTTTTACAGACAAATCTGGTGACGTTAATAAGCAACGTCTGACTAATTATGCTAATGCTTTAAAACCCATTTCTGAGCGGTGTGAACCCACACATCCCGACATGGGTTTTCTAAAAAACTTAAAACAGTCCGTAAACAATGGACAATTACATGAAATCAATGACGAGCAGCATGATTTTGTGCGTAATTATTTATGGCACTGCGATTAAACGATATATCACTGGGCGTTGTTGAATAACTCAAAACTGTACAATTTTTGAGTCATTCAACAACGCCTGGCGGGGATAAGATTTGAACCTATGACCTTCGGGTTATGAACCCGACGAGCTATCAAACTGTTCCAGTCCATATCGGTATGATGTGAATATTGTCATCAATCAAGAATATTTCACCATTCATTTATGAACAAATCCAAACAATTTTAAATATGGGTTATTGGGACACTTGAAAATAGATACTAAAAATTGATAAACACATCTTCAGTCCGTTCTACGACACCCTCAATATGTAGCTCTTTTAAAACATTGTTTAATAAAACCAATCGATTTTTATTCGATGAGTTTAATTCTGGTATCAATTTCACTAAAAATGGATCTTTAGGGTCTAATAATGAAGAATCATATTCAAAATGAACACCTGAGAGTACAACGTACCCTTTATCATATTTTATAGAAATAATGGCTGGTTTTTGATTTGAATAATAACCCATTACTTTAACATTTTTGATTTTATCAGCATTGTTAAAGTACCCCCCACCATTGTAATAAATGGTAGCCTCTTTCAAGTTACTTGAAGTAATTTTTATTTTAGCTGCACGAGCACCACTTTGAGTTTTATAATCATACTTAGCCAGTACTGGCCCAATTGATTTACCATTAAAAAAAGCAAGTTCCCGTATGCCTAATACCTCTAACGCCCCATTTTTATCAAACTCAACTTGAAGTGAAGCATAGTATGCACCAGCACAAAGACCTAAATAAGCTCCTCCATTCTTAACATAATTTTTAATATAAAAATTACCCTTGCCGTTGAGTTTTTTAACATAGGGTAGATCTGCACCACCAGGCATCACGAATAAGGCAGCATCACGAGACCAATTGTTTTTAATTACTTCCTTTGCATCAATAGTTTTAACAGTAAATGACGATGGTGAAACTGTTTTAAATGTATTCACTGCTTGTAATAATGCACTTTGACTATTACCGACATCTTTATAGATATAGATAACTTTTTTAGTTTCAGCAAAAGCAGGTGGATTAAATTGCATCATGATTAATGAAAAAATTATTAAATATAAATGATGAAACTTCATTTGAACAATACTTTTAATTGACATCCTCACCGCCCTTATTAACTGATTTTCGGCTGATGAAACTCAATAACATTATCATCAGGATCTCTAATGAAGAAAAATTTAGCACCTTTATATTCAACTCTTTCAGTGATTTTAACTCCTAACTTCTCAATCTGATTAGATACTGACTCTGCATCAGTAATTTCTAATGCTATATGCGTGTAGCCTGGGTACTTAATTTCTTCTTTCATAAGAATATTAGACTGAGGCGCATCTGAAGATGCATTAAGAATAAAGTTTATATTGACACCTGACGGATGTTCTATGATTGCCGCAGGCTCTGGTCCTACTGGGCCAGCAATAAACTTAAATCCTAGGCCTTCATAAAATTTAAGAGAAGTGTCTAAGTCCCTAATTCGTAACCCAACATGATTTATTCGCGTAATCTCTTTCATAATAACGTCTATTGATTCAATGATTAGTTCTTATATATGAGGCTCGGTTATTATGCAACAAGCATGGGGTTTTGAGACACGAACACTCATGTACCTAGTGACAAAAATTACGGCTTAAGCACTTGTGAAGGATACGAACCAAACGATGAGATAAAAATTAAAGCAGGAAATCTGCGCCATCTAAAGGATTTTTTAGATCGCCGTTAACATCCCTTATATTTAAGCTATAGTTAAAAAAAACTAACGGTCTCCAGTCTCATGAAGAAACTTATTTTTAGAGCTACTTTTATATTTTTATTTTCGATTACAAGTATTCATGCAACCGGTGTGATATATCCAGAACTCCCCAAAAAAGACGAGTTTGTTATCGATCAAACGGGCACTTTAAAGCCAGCTCAAATAGATAAACTTAATAATGTCTCTAACAAGTTATGGCAAGAAAAAAAGATCCCGATAGTTACAGTTATGATAACCAGCCTAAGATCTATGAGGGCCGGCTCACAAAGTATTGAGCGTTATACTCAAGATCTATTTAATCATTGGAAATTAGGAAAAAAAGAGAAAAATTATGGCGTTATATTATTAGTTTCATTAAAAGATAGACAAGCCCGCATAGAATTTGGTCGTGATTGGGATCATCGTTATGACAGCGAAGCCAAAGATATCATGCAGCACTATATAGTGCCTCGTTTTAAGGAAGGACAATACAGTAATGGTGTTATTGATGGGGTAGAGGCTATCAATCATTTAGTGCGAGGTTTGAAGTTACCCGAAATAAAACAACCATGGTGGGTTATGCCACTTGGCATAGGTATTATACTATTACTTATTGGCGTAATCGTTTCATTATTTAAAAGTGGTCGGAGCGGCTGGGGCTGGGCCTTGATAATAGGTATAGGTTTAATGCTTTGGTTTATTATGCGTAATGCTGGCAGTGGCGGGCTCTCTGGCGGTGGTAGTGGCGGCGGAGGCGGCGCTACAGGCAGTTGGTAAAACAAAATGTTATTTCACAAATAAAGGATTATCATGGCTAAAAAT
>CAWVYD010000008.1:0-21447 GCA_963934185.1 uncultured Legionellaceae bacterium
TTACATTAAAATAATTAAATCGCAGGGTGTTGCACTTCACTTGTGAAAAGACGGACTTATAACCTGAGTAGTCTCTTTTGGTTTTTCTAAGAAAAATCGGTTACTATTGTAAGGCACAAACGCTGAGTTTTTTGCATGTTTTAATTTTGCTAAGCTCTCATCGAGAAATAATGATTGACTATCACTTAGTAAAGCACTGGCTGTTTCACATAGTCTCATGCTAGATGAGTCTTCCTCTTCTAAACCAGCAGATTCATCATATGCCTTGTTTTCGCTGCTCAAGGTTAAAATGTCTTCACTGCAAATGACCCTTTCATTTGATTCTCCCTTAATCTCAAGGGCTATATCCTCTAGCGCCAACCTAGCCTCTTGACTATCACTTTGCGTGTTTCTCTGCTTTTGTCGAACATGTTGTGCATATGCTTCAAAAGAATCACTAAAACAAGTCGTAGGTTTTTCTGAAAACGCTGATACTCTCGGCAATACGTCTGTTAATCTTGCTCGCAGTGCCGCAACATTTAACTGATAAGTACAACCAGCCTCTTCTCGACAAGCAATATTTAGTGTTTCGTTTAAATTAAAAGAATCCGTTGCAAATAACATTTTTAAAGGCCAAATTAAACTTTCAACCTCCGGTTTAAAATAACCACTGTCGTGATCAAGCCCAGTTAAAGAAATAACGCCATCACGTTTTTCAAACATCAACATGCCCGCAGAAAGGCAGTTAGGTGCCAAACGTTCATGTGCCGAAACATTGCCTGTTTCACCCCCTTCCAAGGAAAAATATGCCGTTCTTCCTTCATCATTTGCAATGACATAACGCAGTGCATAACCCTCTAAACCACAAAGAAAAGAAGAGTCGAAACTGAGCGAATGAAGCAGTGAACTTACATTCGCTAAATCGTATTGCTTTGGGTGATAAGTCAACGAAGTATTACGTTTCCTAGGCTCATACCCTTCTGCTCTTTCATAGTATGTACGATAAGGCGTTAGGGTATTCAAACACCCAATAAATTCGTTTAAATTAGTTTTTACAATTCCTGGCATTCGACAACCTGTTTAGCATGCAAATTATTAGAGCATTATAACCACCCAAGCTTGAATTGTAAAGTTTTTAGTCAGCTTATTAAGGTCTTTTAAACTTAATAACGGTTAAAATATTGCTTAATGAACCAGAAAGTTTTATTCTGTTTCGTTCTTCATTCGTAGGTTATTCAACAGTTATGAACATAAATCTTGCGCAATCCAATATGATTAAACAGCAACTTCGTACAGGAAACGTAATTAATAATGCAATATTAGGCTTATATGTAACGTTACCTCGCGATAGTTTTGTGCCTAGAACGTACAAGCAATTTGCCTACTCTGATTATAAAATTCCACTGGAACACCAGCAAAAAATGCTAACGCCGCTTGAAGAAGCAACCATTTTGCAAGCGCTTAATCTTCAAGGCACCGAATCCGTACTTGAAATTGGTACTGGCTGTGGCTATTTTACTGCACTGTTAGCTCAATGTGCAAAACAGATAATAAGTGTTGATTATTATCAAAGCATCACCGAACACGCCCAGAAAAATTTAGATAAATTTAACATAAACAATGTGACTCTCCATACCGGTGATGCTCATCGCGGCTGGATGGATAATGCACCCTATGATGTGATCGTTATTACTGGTGCCATTGACCATTTAAGTGATGTGTTTAAAGCGCAACTCATGAAGTCCGGCAAATTATTCGCCATTATTGGTACTGGCGCCGCCATGACAGGCTCAATGTTCACCTTAGATGAACAAGAACAGTGGCTGGAAACTATTTTATTTGATACCTGTGTTGAACCACTCCTTACAAACAAAACAGCTTCTGACTTTACTTTTTAAATGAAACGCCTACGCTTATTGCCCTTTCACATATTAACAAAATGGCTACGCCGCACTCGAAGCATCCTAGCCATTGGCTCATTGTGCCTATCCTTAAATGCCTACGCCATGCCTGACCTGATGGATACCTATCAAGAAGCTTTGATAAATGATCCAACCTTTAAGCAAGCTCATAACCTTTATCTGTCTGCTAAAGAAACTTGGCCTCAAGCCTTATCAGCACTGCTTCCAACCCTGAGTGCGAATGGAAATTTGGCGTATCTTAACTACGAAACAGCTTCCGGCAACCCATTACTTAATGGTAATATTGAGACCAGCTATCGCCAGCGAGACTACTCTTTATCACTTAGCCAACCCATTTTTAATTACGCTTACTGGATGTCTTTAAAACAAGCCAGTAACGGCGTTAAAAAAGCACTTGCAGTATACGAAGACGCCCTACAAAACTTATTGCTTCGTACAGCAACGGCCTATTTCACGGTTCTTCAAGCCAAAGACAACGTAAAATTTACCAAAGCGCAGCAAGACGCCAACGGCCGCTCACTTGAACAAGCTAAGCAACGGTTTCACGTTGGCTTGGATGCCATTGCTTCCGTCTATGAAGCGCAGGCTGCCTATGATTCTTCAAGAGCATTACTCATCGCTGCAAAAAATAATTTAAATAACCAGTATGAAAATTTACGATTACTAACCAATCGCGTCGACACAAACATCACCTCCCTTAAAAGCAGCCATGTGCCATTAATCAGCCTAAAGCCAAGCAAAATTGACGAATGGACCGACATTGCCCTAAAGCAAAATTTTTCGTTAAAAGCAGCTCAATACGCAACGTTTGCAGCAAAACAAACCATTAGCATTAATAACGCAGGGCATTTGCCAAACGTAACACTGTCGGCGACTCATAATTACTCAGATAATAATTCTAACATTGCTTTTCTTCGATCAAAAAACACCACTAATCAAGCCAAGTTAACCTTAAAGCTCCCCCTTTACAGCGGCGGATTAGTACTGAGTAAAACTCGACAAGCCACTTACGACTATCAAGCAACGCATGAAGCGCTTGAGAAAATACACCGAAGCACCCTGGTTAATACAAGAATCAGTTACAACAACATTATTGATGGCATAAGTACCATTAAAGCAGACAAACAAGCCGTAAAATCTGCGCAAAACTCATTAGAAAGTAGCTCAGCCCAGTTTAAAGTGGGCACACGCACCATGGTGGATGTGGTAACCTCACAAAAAAATCTTTTTCAAAAACAAACACAACTGGCTGCAGATCAATATCAATACATCATTGCGTTACTGCAATTAAAATACCAAGCCGGCATTTTAAGCACAAAGGATTTGCTCAAAATCAACCGATGGTTAGGATAATGCCCTAAGCAGCAAGGACGTTATTCCAGTCATGCACCTTAAACCACTGACCTAACAATTAAACAGAGCCATTCTTATGAGCAATCCTTCAAAAATTGAAAAGAAATTATTACATCATACTGGCAAAGCCATTGCAGATTTTAATATGATTCAAACCGGCGATAAAGTGATGGTGTGCCTGTCTGGCGGTAAAGATTCATTTACTCTGCTCACCTTATTAACGCGTTTGCGTGATAAAACAAATGGGAAATTTAGCCTGTTTGCCTTTACGCTTGATCAATCTCAACCCGGTTGGGATGACAGCAAACTTAAGCTTTGGCTAGATAATCACGGCGTGCCTTATGAAATTTTAACCAAAGACACCTACTCCATTGTTAAAGATAAAATTCCCGAGGGCAAAACCTATTGCTCGCTTTGCTCTCGGTTACGACGAGGCATCATTTATCGTTACGCTGAAGAGCACGGTTTTAATAAAATTGCCTTAGGCCACCACCGTGATGACATGATAGAAACGTTGTTATTGTCGATGTTTTACGGCGGTCACATAAACGCCATGCCGGCAAAATTATTAAGCGATAACAAAAAACACATTATTATTCGCCCTATGGCCTACTGCCACGAAGCCGACATCATTGACTATGCCAATGAACAGCACTACCCAATTATTCCCTGCAATTTATGCGGCGCTCAGGAAAATTTAGCCCGTCAACGCATTAAAAATTTATTAAAAACCTTAACCAAAGAAAACCCCAATGTACCCAGCAACATGCTGCACGCCTTACAAAGCATTAAACCCAGCCAACTGCTCGATCACAATCTGTTTGACTTTAAAGGATTAGAAGACGTTCAAAAACAAGCCCTGAGTAGCCAAGATACGTTTGACAGTACCGATGAAAATGAGCTTGTATAAATAACGAGTTATCAATAAACAAGAGAGCCAACGCCATGCGATTAAGCCAATATTTTTTAGCCACTCACAAAGAAACACCTCAAGATGCTGAAATTATCTCACATCAATTAATGATCCGCGCAGGCCTTATTCGTAAACTGAGCTCCGGGCTCTACACTTGGTTGCCCTTAGGCCTTAAAATACTTCAAAAAGTTGAAGCCATTGTACGTGAAGAACTCAATGCCATTGGCGCTCTAGAAATATTAATGCCCGCTGTACAACCGGCTGAACTGTGGCAAGAAAGCAAGCGCTGGGACACCTTTGGCGCGCAATTATTAAAAATGACTGATCGCGCTGGACGAGAATTTTGCTATGGCCCAACGCATGAGGAAGTCATCACCGACATGCTGCGTGGCGAACTTAAAAGTTACAAACAATTGCCTTTAAATTTATATCAAATTCAAACCAAATTTCGCGATGAAATTCGGCCACGATTTGGCGTCATGCGATCGCGTGAATTCATTATGAAAGACGCTTACTCGTTTCACATAGATAAAGACTGTTTAGCCAAAACGTATGAAAAAATGCATAAAGCCTATTGCGCTATTTTCGACAGACTTGGCTTGCGTTATCGAGCGGTTGATGCCGACTCAGGTAGCATTGGCGGCAGCGCCTCTCATGAGTTTCAAGTATTGGCTGATAATGGCGAAGATTTAATTTTTTATTGCAATGACAGCGACTACGCAGCCAACATTGAAAAAGCCAGCCATTTATTGCCTGAGCCGGTTACACAACAAGATACCGCATCACGTAAAGAAAACGTAGCCACCCCCAATGCAAAAACGATTGATGACGTTGTCTCAGCGCTAAACTTACCCATTGAAAAAACCATAAAAACGTTATTGGTTGAAGGCGAAGAGCGCCCAGCCATTGCTTTAATTTTACGCGGCGATCACACCTTAAATGAAATTAAGGCTGAAAATCACCCTCAAATAAAATCGCCCTTAACCTTTATTGATGAAGACAAAGCCAGCGAGTTAACTGGCAGCACCTTTGGTTCTTTAGGCCCTGTTGAACTCAATATGCCGATTATTGTTGATCACAGCGCCGCTGCAATTAGTGATTTTTGTTGTGGTGCCAATCAAAGTGATCAGCACTTTATCAATTGCAATTGGTACACCGATGCCTCTTGGACCGAATGCGCGGATTTGCGTAACGTGGTTGAAGGCGATCTCAGTCCGGATGGTAAAGGCACATTAAGCTGCGCGCGCGGCATTGAAGTGGGGCATATTTTTCAGTTAGGTAACAAATACTCTCAAGCTATGAAAGCCAATGTTTTAAATCATAACGGTAAAGCAACCGCTATGGAAATGGGCTGCTACGGCATTGGCATTTCTCGCATTGTTGCCGCCGCCATTGAACAACATCATGATGATAAAGGCATTGTTTGGCCTGCCGCACTCGCGCCGTTTCAAATGGTAATAGTGCCTATGAACATGCATAAGTCTGACGTTGTCAAACAAAAAGCCTTTGAGCTTTATGACCAACTCAAAGCGCAAGGCGTTGACGTCTTACTTGATGATCGCACTGAGCGCGCTGGCGTTATGTTTGCAGACAGCGAATTGGTTGGTATTCCGCATCGAATTACCATTGGCGCTAAAGGCATAGAGAATGGCATTGTTGAATATAAGCATCGAAAAGATACCGACAAACAAGAAATCAATTTAGATGCATTAAACGCGTTTCTTGAAAACATACGTTAAGCGAATGGTTGCCCTATTAAACAGTCGTTTGTTAATAGGGCAACAACGATTTACTAAGCAGAAAAATCTTGCTTGATTTTTCCTTTTATAAAGCTTACCATTTCGAAAATTCTTCTGCGTAATTCATTCATGACAACAATCATTCTTGGCATTTCAGGCCCTTCGGCGTCTGGCAAAAGTTTACTCGCAAACACCATTGTCAAAGAGCTTGGCTCGAAACAAGTGGTCGTTATTTCTGAAGATGCGTATTACAAAAACAACACGCATTTACCCTTTGAAGAACGTGAAAAAAGTAATTACGATCACCCTGATGCATTTGATCATGCATTGCTTGGTGAGCACCTGACTCAATTGCGTCAAGGCAAATCCATTAACATTCCCATCTACGATTACAATAATCACTTGCGATGCAAGGAAACGAGACACATTGGTCAACACGCCATCATCGTGCTGGAAGGTATCTTACTGTTTACCAACCCAAAACTTCGTGAGTTGATGAACGTTAAAATTTTTATGAATACGTCATTAGACATTTGTTTAATTCGCCGCTTACAGCGCGACATAGCCAAACGTGGCCGTTCACTGGAATCCGTACTGGCTCAATACGAAACAACCGTTCGCCCCATGTATTGGCAATTTATTGAACCATCAAGCCGTCATGCGGATTTAATCGTACCAAGAGGCGGTGAAAACCGTATTGCTATTGATATGATCAAAGCAAAAATGCGCGAAATGCTAAGCCAATACCCAAGCAATCAATCACTTTAAGGAACTCGTCATGGGATTTATGAACAATAAAAAAGCCTTAATTATTGGCTTAATCAGTAATCGCTCCATTGCTTATGGCATTGCCAAATCATTCCATGAACAAGGGGCTGAGCTTGCCTTTACCTATCAAAATGAAAAAGTTCGGTCGCGCGTTGAAAAAATGGCAGCTGAATTTGATTCAAGCATTATCATGCCTTGCGATGTGAGCTGTGATGATGAAATCAATAACGTATTCACCTCGCTTGCCACCCACTGGCAATCACTTGATGTGTTGGTTCACTCCGTTGCTTTTGCGCCGGCTGACCAAATTCAAGGTGATTTTATTGATAATATCACGCGTGAAGGCTTTCGCATTGCGCATGATATTAGCGCCTACAGTTTTGCTGCGCTGGCTAAGGCCGCCTATCCAATGATGAAAGACACACAAGGCAGCCTGCTAACGTTAAGCTACTTAGGCGCTGAAAAGGCCATCCCTAATTATAACGTTATGGGTGTTGCCAAAGCCGCATTAGAAGCAAACGTTCGCTACATGGCAAACAGCCTTGGTCCTAGAGGTTTGCGCGTCAATGCCATTTCTGCTGGTCCCATACGCACGCTTGCCGCCTCTGGCATCAAAGATTTTAGAAAACTGTTGGCACAAAATGAAAAAGTAACCCCACTACGCCAAAACGTCTCAACCGAGCAAGTCGGTAATGCCGCTGCCTTTTTATGCTCAGACTTAGCCTCTGGTATTACCGGTGAAATACTGCATGTAGATGCTGGTTTTCATTGTACTGCCATGCCCGAAATGGCCTAAAAAATACTTAGATGCTTGCACTCAAAAATAAAATAAAAAAAAACGCACCCTAAGGTGCGTTTTTTAAATAAGCATTTATAAAATTATATATTTGGTGACACTTCATCATCTAGAGTTATAAGGGGTGACTTGTTTGCTTCAATCGCTTCTTTCATGTGTAAGACTGCGCGCGTTTCTGTTGAAACAGGCAAGCCATAACTGTTGGTTGAAAATTGAAACACATAACTGCTGTGAGTATTGAGCGCTTTATAAAGATCTGAGCTTGAATCATCCATTTCCGTAATAATCGATTCATCACTTAGCTCTGCCCCGCTAATTACTCCTCTTATCGTATCTGCTTTCGCTTTATAAGTTGACTTCCAAAAAAAGCCTTCAATCCCATGAGCGCTCGCCGCTTTCGTGTCTAAACGATTAAGCTCTTTTTGCAACGCTGCAAGAATTGGCGTAATGTTTTTTGGTACTACAACAGGAGCAGCTACATCATTCAATGTAACGGTAGAATCAACCATTACAGAATTATGAGCAACGCCATCTGCATCTGCAATAATAACTGCTGGTGGTGTTGATAAATCATCTAGCTCGTCAACTGCATCGTCAGCTTTAACCACAGGAGCAAAAGCTTTACCCGTTACTGCTGGATTCAGTTTCTTCTTACCAGCTTGAAAAGCAACGGCTGCTTGACTAAGCATAGCAGCAACTTTTAAAGGATTCTTCGCTACCAAAGCATCTACTTTTTCTAGTAATTGTTTACTGTCAGCTTTTGTATTTTCTGCAACATTACTCTTACTCACACGTGCTTCTAGTTGCTTAACTTCAGCTTGCAATGCTTCCATTTTTCTTAATTTGTCTTGCTCACCGTTTTTTGCTTGAGCTGCTTCTAAGGCTGCAAATTTGTCAGCTGCTGCTTGTAATTGTTTTTTTGCAGTTTGACCTGATGATACAACATGTTTTTTCTTAGCCATGATACGTTCCTTTAAATAAAATAAATTGATTCATCCACAAAAAACGATGTTAACAAGCAAACCTTAAGGAAAGCTTAAGATCGCGCATTTTTTAATCATAAAGATCGTATAACTATCCATATGAATTACCCAAACCAAACAAATTGAAATAAAAATAAGATATACTTTGCGCGGGCATAAATTAAGGATATTAAAAATGACGATACTTTGGTCCCCGTCTCAAGAATCAATCAAACACAGCCAGTTATCCCTATTCATGGCATTTATACATAAAAAATTAGGCGTAGTATTGTCTGACTACGACTCCTTATGGCAATGGTCCATCGATAACAGTGCCGAATTTTGGAATGCCCTTTTTAAATATTACAATGTGATAACGCACTGTGAACCTATTAACCTAAGACATTCAACAGGTTCAGCACTTTATGAAACCACTTGGTTTAATGGTGCTACGTTGAATTTCGCTCAAAATTTACTTCAAGATAATTCTGAAAAAACCGCCTTAAGTTTTATTAGTGAAAAGGGAGACGTTAAACAACTGAGTTATAAAATGCTTAGTCAACAAACCGCTCGCCTTAGTAATGCCATGCGCGCCCAAGGCATACAAACAGGCGATCGCGTCGTTGGCGTCATGCCAAACTGCATTGAAACCGTTATTGCTATGCTTGCCACCACTGCCATTGGCGCCATATGGTCTTGTTGTTCGCCAGATTTTGGCTTTCAAGGCATACTCGACCGTTTTGGACAAGTTGAGCCTAAATTATTATTCACTGTTGATGGGTACCACTACAACGGTAAAGCCCATGAGTGTCTGAGCAAAATACCTTTATTGCTAAATGCCATTCAGAGTATTGAACAAATTGTTGTTTGTCCTTTTAATAATAAGATGCCAGAAATTAAAACGCTCGATAAAACACGCTTATTTAATGATTACTTAAGTGACAATACCACGTTAGACTTTGAAAGCGTGCCGTTTAATCATCCGCTTTATATTATGTATTCCTCTGGCACAACCGGCAGCCCTAAATGCATTGTCCATGGTGTGGGCGGCACCTTACTTCAACACCTAAAAGAACTATCACTGCATTCTAATTTAACCCACAAAGACACCTTATTCTTTTTTACGACCTGTGGCTGGATGATGTGGAATTGGATGATCTCTGCCTTAGCACTGGGCAGCCACATTATTTTATATGACGGCAGTCCCACCTTTGAAAAGCCTGATAAGCTGCTTGATATTGTTAAACGCTTTAATGTTAATGTGTTTGGTTGTGGCGCTAAGTATTTAGACGCACTTGAAAAATCGGGCACAATTCCTAATGCCACAGGCTCATTTCCCGCTCTCAACACCCTTTTATCAACCGGCTCCCCA
Source organism: uncultured Legionellaceae bacterium (assembly GCA_963934185.1). Lineage (GTDB taxonomy): Bacteria > Pseudomonadota > Gammaproteobacteria > Legionellales > Legionellaceae > CAWVYD01. Next base: position 9,805 of record CAWVYD010000008.1, read on the forward strand.
TTAGCGCATCACAGTTTTGATTTTGTTTATAAACACATTAAAAAAGACATTCAATTAAGTTCTATTTCTGGTGGCACCGACATTATTTCTTGCTTCGCCCTAGGTAACCCTACTTTGCCAGTACACAGAGGCGAATTACAATGCAAAGGCTTAGGCATGAATGTGATGATAGTTAATGAACTAGGCATTGAGATAAAAGAGCAAAAAGGCGAGCTGGTGTGTAAAAACGCGTTCCCTTCCATGCCCATTTATTTTTGGAACGATCCTAATAATGAAAAATATCACGCCGCCTATTTTGACCGATTTAAAGGCTATTGGGCGCAAGGCGATTATGCTGAACTCACCAAACATATTGGGCTTATTATTTATGGGCGTGCAGACGCCACATTAAACCCTGGCGGTGTTCGCATTGGTACGGCTGAAATATACCGGCAAGTTGAAAAAATTGAAGAAGTGCTTGATAGCATTGTCATTGGCCAACCTTGGCAAGACGATGAACGCATCATCTTATTTGTTCAATTAAAAAAAGAATATTGCTTGGATGAAGCACTCATTACTCGAATTACGCAAACCATTCGACGCCATACAACCGCACGTCATGTGCCCGCCAAAATCATATCCGTTACTGCCATTCCTCGAACCATTAGCGGAAAAGTGGTTGAGCTGACCGTTAAAAAAATTGTTTGCGGTGAAAGTATTAGCAATTTAGACGCGCTTGCCAATCCCAGCTCTCTGGATCAATTTAAACCTGAGAACTGGTAAAAACATCTACAAAAAACCTCTACAGACCAGCCGGTCGAAAAGAAGATTCCTGAGCAAAGTGCCCATCACCTTGCTTAGATAAATCTCTGCCTATGAAGAAGGTTGGGCTAACACGAGAGGAATGATTTAAAGAATATAAACAACCTCTGACTAACTCCGAACTCAATTTTTTAGGGCTGCTTGGAGGAGAACTTGATTTTGAAAAGGTTGGATTTACATTTAAAGTAGAAATAAATTCTGGCGAATCAATTGATAACTTATCACCGATGCAATAAGTATCGGGTATGATTATCGCATCACGTCTTAACACGGGGACACTTTTAATATCATTAACAAGCTGAGTTAATAGTGCTTGATTATCTAACGTATTTTGACTTTCAAGCCACGCAAGTATTTTTTTATACGTTGGTGACTCTAAGCAACGTAATACGCCAGATAACGTTACTTCACAATGAAAGACACGATTTATGTTAGATAAACGGTTATCTAAAAGACTCTTACCCTTGTCTAAATAAAGGTTAAACATGCCGTCTGTATCACTTATTTTAAACTTTTCTAATCTACCCAACGTTTTTTTTAATTTAAGAAAAATCTTATTTTTTTGAATGCCTTCCCGATACTCATTTTCAAGCGCATTCATGTCAATCACCGTTTCAGAACCAAATTCAATAACGTTCCAAAAATTATCAATTAAATGTTTGTCTAAATCGGTTAATTCACTGTCTAATTCTGAAAGAACACTCAAATAACGTTGAACAATTATCATTAAAGCGCATTGTTCATACCACGCATTAGGACAATTATTCATTTTATTTTTTAACACTATTTGTCCAAGTTCAATTATCAATAAATCACAGGCTAACTTAACTTCATCCTTGCAAAGTAATGGCATTTTAATCGCATGCTTAATAATGTTTTCTAAAAAAATAAGTTCCTTAACACTATCACCAAAGAAAGAGAATGCTTTAGCCATAAAGCCTTCAAAACAACTCAAGTCATAAGATGGGTCATTCGCCTTTATTGCTTCGACAAGGTGCTCAAAGGAGTCTTTAATTTCGCGTTGCATCTTTTCATTTTGAAAAATAATATAATCTTGAAAGTAATCTTTTAAAAATGATTTGAGTAAGTCAGTCATATCTTCATCCGCAATTAATGACTGAATAAGCGCTTTTATTAGCCCCTGATGTTTATGACTCGCGGAATATAGCTCATCAACATTTTCTAATATACGATTGACTTTCATGAGGGATGAAGAGACCTTTACCTCTGTATTTCCAAACATTACCTCGTGTATGTTTTTATGCTTTTCTGGCTTTTCTAACAAAGCCACTAAGCACCTTAAATCATTATTTACAGAACGTTTTTCTTCTAACGACATATTTTTCGGTGGTTTATGTAACCAAACATTATAGAAATGAAGTTCTAGATATGGAGCCATATCAAACAATGTCGATAATTTTATTTCAATTCGCTTCTCCAGTGTTAACTGGTCGTAATGCTGTTCAACAGAGGTTTCAATTTTAAATAATGCACTGACTAATTTATTTTTTTCATTCATCAGAGATTCCGATTTATTCAGATAATCAAAAGGCATATTGCTTTCATTGAAACGGTATAATTCTTGCAAGTAATTATTATTATTAAAACACTGGAGCATACATGAATTAAAGAAATCGACATCTTTAGGAGGCATTACTTTCATAAACTCATTAATCTGTAATAAATAGCGTTCGATGTCTTTGGTGCCTTCATCATAAATGAAAATTTTCATTCCAAACTCAGAAAACTTGTCTGCGTCTAAAGGCGTTTTAATTAGATTCGTCCATAAGTCTCTCAATGGGGAATGATTTTTAATATCAAAAGACACCATTAAGGAATGTTTAAGACTTTTGCACATTTTTTTTAATTGGCATACCTTTTTAACGGCTTGATACTGAGCTTTAATCTCTTGATTCAGTTCTTCCAAAATGAAGCCGTCACTTAGTATTTGAGTATCACTAAAGCGCTTAGCCATACGGTCAACTAATGATTCCGTATCGGCATTTAAAACAAAAGAATTAAATGACGCATTATTACTAAAAACAATGGGGTTAAGACGCTCCTCAATCTTGAGATTGGGATACATAATATGCAGCACTGAACCAGGCAATAAAAGCAACATAAGTAATTGTTGATTCGCTGAATGCGTATAACGTGCATTCTGAGCTTCTGATAAATATGCATCGCTTGCTTGAAGCCTTGCAATATCGTTAGTATTCAATAAAGCATTCATCAGTGATTCTGATTCCAGTTTTTCCTCTTGTCCCCAAAACATTTCCTCCATGAACAATTCAGTTTCATACATGGAAAATTCGTCTTCTCCAGCAGACAGTGTTTTATCTTCTAATCTATTCAATGAAACAAGCCACTGCTCAATCTTTAGCCAAGACGCAAGTTTACTATCTGAGTTTGTAGATAGAGACGACGAAATTTGATTAAGCATCGCATATGAAATAATACCCTCATTGGATACCTTATATAAACGAACGCGAGGAACGGAGGTCAAAAATAAGCTTGAAAATTCTAAGCCGCGTAACTCATGTTCAAGCTCAATTAATCGATTTTGGCTAATATTTGCTTCTAAACAACACCACTCTCCCTCAAGCGCTTCAAGTAAGATGGGCGAGTCCTTGCTGACTAAATATATTGGCATATCGTCAAAAGACATTTTTTTTGTAGGGGGGTGCTTAAGAACAACATCTCTAAGCTCTTGATATGGCAAAATAAATCTCCGAAATAATGAGGGTGCATACCCAATAGAAATGAAGATGCGACATTTTAGCTTTGATATTTATACGTGAGTCATCGACTATTCGTTGGCTATAGACCAAGCGATACCTCAATCACAGTCAATGACTCACACAAAAATCTCGGCACTAAAAAACACGTATTCATATCCATTGGCTATATATAACGGAAGCATTATACACAAAAACGGCCTAAGTGTCCGTATTTAAGCCGCTAAACGTGTGTTTTTTACATGACGCCCAAGCTGATTTGATGTGCTTGAGATTTATCAAACAGCTCTTTAGGGGCTACGCTGGTCCACTGTCCCTCTTTATGCCAGCCAAGCTCATTAAGAACAGATATCGTACGTTCGCCACTGTAACCGTAATTTCCAGCATGCATGTTTGCTGCTACATCGCGCCATGATGCAGGCGATTCTGCTGAAAAATTATCAAAATATGATCGCCGAAAAAAAGAAAACCACTGATTTTTTTTATGCTGATGATGCGCAAAGCGGAATAACTTTAGTTCAATTCGAGCGATACTTTCTTCGGCTTTGTCATAGCCTCCTTTAACAAGCAATTGTTTATAAATTTTAATGTTATTTTGAAGTTCTTTAATTGAAAAGTTAGGATTAGCAAAGCCTTGATTAATTTTATCTAATGTTTCATCTTTCATGATCACAAGTAACTTATGATAATTTTCTAACTCATATTTTTTTTTCGATATGACATCACCAGCACAAGGCCAATCATCATAGTAATGTCTTCGCGAATCAATCTCATCAGTTAACGCATTAACTTCAATTAAAGACGGAGGTAAATAGCGCCATGGGAACGTTACTCCACCTTTTTGTATGGCCTGTATTATTTTCTTCCAATCATCAAACGTTTTATCATAGGCAGCAAAATCACTTTTGGCTTGATGGATTACATTATTTCTTTTAAGGTCAATTTGAGAGGTCATCTCCAAAAAATTCTTTTTAACACCAGAAAATCGACGTGATGATTTAAGCGGGAATTGTTCACCAATTAATGTTTCAAGTGTTTGAAGTTCTTGTTTCGTAGGCAGATCAGCTTCAATTTTTGTTGCTTTAATTTTTTCATTGAGGGCATGCAACGTGCTTGATATAATTTTAAGTGATTTGATATCACTTAAAACTTCAGCAGTGACCTTCTCCCAGAGCAACTGATTAAAAGGATGCTCCATTTTCCCTAAATTAGAATAGAAGCTTCGACATGACTTTTGCTGATATACCCTCATTAGCACTAAAAGCTCTTTTTCGCGCTCTTCTATGTTTTCTAATGGGGCAGCGGATAAAGCGCGATCTAATATCTCTAGCTCAAATGAAATACTTAATGCTTTTGCAAGATTTTTCACCTCTTGAATCAGCGTTTGAAAGTCATTTTCAACGTCAAAGTCAGCGCCATAATCCGCTTTATAAGCAGACATGACTTTTTCCATAAACAGAATCATTTGCTCTTGTTCTGGTATATGACGTTGCCGTGGATAAAAAACATTTATTGCCCAATTAACACTAAAAAATTTATCACTTGGCAACTCTTCTTGCACCGTCACTCTTTTAATTAACTCACAAAGCTCTTTGCTATATTGATTGATTTTTTCAGGCAACAATCGCCGCTTTTCAGCAATCATATTGTCATATTGAGTGTCGACAACATTATCAAAAGAATTAGGAGCAATCTGATGAGTTTTGTTAGAATGCAAGGCTTTAGATCTATCCTCAGCATGACTTTTTTTATCGCCATTTATTATATTAAAAATTTTGGACAGAGCCGCATGAGGATCTCGAAAGGCTCCTTTATAAGTTGTTTGCTTTAGCATCGCATACACTCCTTATACACAACTTTGAATTTTCAATATAGCCTGCCATGCGATGAAAAATCAATAAAAAATTACACACCTTGATTATGTTGTACTGATAGACTGCACGCAGTCTAACTCCACCCCAAAGGGCATACAACGAATTATCAACAGCGCCAAACAATGGTTATTTTTTCTTTACCGCATTAGAAATACTGATTTGATGTACCGCTGGTTTTTTCCAAGGGCCTTTAATTTTATAGGTATACGAATTCACTTTTTGAATGGTTTGATTTATTATTTTTGATGCTACCCAAGCAGCAATACCTGCTAATGGACCACCAGCAATGGTGGCAACCACTGGTAAACTGGCCGTAATATGAGGCATGATTTTAAGTGTTAAATCGTATTGCTTTTTAACCACATTTAAACGTCCTTTCATACTAACGTAGGAAACAGGACCATCCAAAAAACTATTGGATGTATGCAAATTCCCATCTCTTAAATTAAAATCACCTTTAAACACATCAAAACTAAACCCTTTGCTGGACAAGTCGCTAAAATCCAAACTCAATCGTCTTGGCAAGGTTTGTAAACTTAAAATACTAATGAGTTTACCTAAGCCTAAGCGTTCTTCTACTTTTTTACTAAGCTGTGTGATCCGTCCATTTGTTATTATTAACTTTAATTTGCCTTTTAAATCTTCTAAATTAAAATCAAACAGCGATTTCTCAGCGCTTAAAATAAAGGTAAGCGTCGCTTTTTTGCTTTCGACAATAGGCTCAACACCCCATTGGCGCAGTGCGTTAGCAAGGGATTTACTTTGCCAATAACCTTCCAATTGAATGGATGGTTTATCCTTAACGTGTAACCATTGCCCAACTAACTTCATTTCATAGGAAGGTGAATGTAATGATAATTCATGGATAATAAACGCCTTATCCTTTAAATGTGACTTAAATGCCAAACGCCCTAGCAATTGATTATTATAACTTAATTTTGTTATACGCACCTTTAATGGTGGCCATTTTGGCATAACCGTTATCATTGGTGACACCCTAGCCTTTTTATGTTTTTTATTTAGGTGTAAGTAATCTAGCTGAATATTAAGTCCCTCATCAAACAGTGCGTTAGGCAGATAAGCCCGCCCTTTAATTCGCTCACTATTAAACGTAAGAACTTGGCCCTTAATACCTGGCATTAATGATACATATATGGCTTTAAAACTCTGCTGATATAAATCAAGTTGGCCTATATTTACCTTCAAATGCAACGGTAAGGATAACCGCGCAACTTCTTTTTCTGTCTCACTTTGCTTAGTTAACCAATCTCGCCAGGCATGAATAGAAAAGTGATTAATACGTCCATCAATCAGTAAAACTGGGTCCCTTGGCAATTGACTGTGATTACCTAGAAAAGACACATGAGCCCTCTCTAGGGACATTGACTTAGTCAGCCGCTTTAGATTAATCCTTGCATTAAATCGTTTATCTAATGATAGATGCATGCTTATATTTTTAGGTGCTATCGTTGCTTTTAAAAAAGTGGATTGCTTTTTACCTATTTTTTTTGATAATGGTGATGGCAAATCGCTTTTAAGATTAAGCAAGTCCGAATGAAAATCAACTTGCATTAGCGCCGTATTATCCGGAATAAAAATGGATGCGTCATAATTAAAAAAACCATTTAAGTCATTCATTTGCATAAGCGGAAATTTTTCTTTTAATTTATTCATCGCCATTTTTCCATGCGACTTAATCATTAAGCCTTTAGAAGGTGTTTTTTCATTGCTTAATGATAATGACAATGGGTATGAAAATAATTGCGAACTAAGCTGACTATTAACAATGCCTTTTTCATTAAATAATAAAGCCCCCTTTAGTGACGTTAAATTAATGTCCGGTTCTTTCATTAACGATAAAGTATTGTCGATAAAACGAATGTTGCCAAACAATGGCTTATCTTTCTCATTAGGATAAAGAGGAATGGTTAAATTTAAGGTTAAATCAGACATTCCCTCAAAGGTCATGCTGGAAAGACGAAGTAATTTATCTTTTAACGGACTGTTTAATAATAACTCCACTAATCGATTGCTATGAAACATCCCCTCTCCTTTAAGCAAGAGTGACTGTTTTTTTGTGCCTAAGGGTTTAATTAAGATTGATACATTTGATATCTTATTTTTATTAATAACCGCTTGCGTTACCTCAGCAAGCATCACCCGCTTGCTAAAAACCAAGTTCGCATCAATCTTCGTCGCTAATGGCCAATCTTTATGATATTTGAGCGTAGCATTTTGCGTATGCAGTGTTGCTTGAAAATCACCTTGTTCTTTATCAAAGGGAAAGGCACCTAAGCGCCCTTTCAAAATAACGTTACCATTAATACTTGGCACTGAAATAAGTGCGTGATTAAACCATGACCGTAACGCTTGACTCATGCCTTTCTTAGGCAAATACGGTTTTAACTCTTCAATCCGCTCACCGGTTAAATCGAGTGATAGCGATAAAAAGCTGGTTTTAATATCACCCGTCCAATCCAAAGAAAAATGCTGCGAAATACTAACGTTATCCGTTGAAATAAACGCATTGTCCGATGATATGCGCCAGAAACCACTCATGTTGATCCATCGAAACTCACCTTTTAGGGTGCGTAACATAAACGCTTTATCATACGGAGGTGGCATTGAAACCGATGTATTATTACTTTGAAGCTTTAAATAACCTTGACCTTTATCAGCATATAATTCACCACTTATATTATTAAATGACACGTGGGAGCGCTCATGCGCGCCAACATTGTGTAGCTTTGCAAAAAACACGCTGGGTTTACCCTTTAAAAAATGCAATTGCGCGTCGTTAAGATCACCGTGAAAATGCATTCCTGTTAATTTTTTTAACGCCTTAATCTCAAAAAACTGTGCCCACTCGCTAAGCGCAAGTAAATTTAAATAGGATGCCTGAAGTATTAATTTACTGCCTTTTTTCTCCCATAAAAAACTGTGTTCCTTATTGAATTTTAAATACGGGCTAAACTCAAGGTGCTTTGAAAAAAAGCGAGTTTTCTCATTGTTATGATGAAAAGCCACCGTACCTTTGAAAAATTTAATTGTTTTCGTTTGCATAGAGTGAACATTGTTAAACACAGCATTTGAAACTAACACATTTGCCTGAGCTGACAGGCTGTAATTTGGAAATAACTTACCCCACAATTCCATGTCACCATTACCAGACTTAATAATAAAGTCACGTTTAAACAATGCTTCGCTTAACAAAACCAGAGGCATTTTCTTTAACTTCACATAAAAATCACCTGACAACTGATTCAAACGCTCACCTTTTGCATGCCCTACCAAACGAAATTGAGTATTTAAATCATCACTTAATGACGCAACGCCTTCAAGATGGTGTCCAGTCTCATTATTAAGTAACTTTAAACGCGAAACCTCCGTATTTAGCGTTATATTATCCGTTTTAAATTGCACATGGAGATTAGATAAACGTACTTCATTGTGATGAAAGAACCAAGACAGCACTTCATTAGGAATGACTTCATCAAACGCATTTCCAGAGACCTTTTTTTTAATTTGATTAGGCAAAGCAGAGGCGCTTGTTTCTCCCACAAGCAATCGCTCAAAACCATGTAACTGATAAGGATGCCCAAGCTTCTGAGATATTTGAATATCTGCACCATCAAGCAATAAAATCCCTGGTTGAATGCCTTGTTGCCACAATGATTGCCAAAGGTTAAAACCTATCGATAAGCTTCGAATTGACAGTGTTTTTTTATGCGTATTTTTGGTATGGATGCTAACATCATTTAACTGCAGCATCGGCCGAGCACCATACCAAGACGCTTTTAACGAACCAATTCGCACATCATCACCTAGCGATGCTGATAATAACTGCTCAACATCCACACGATATTTAGCTAAAAAAGGCGTACACAAACGGGCAGCACTGAGCATTAAGGCCAATAATGTCATTAAAATAATCGTCCAATAGACGCATTTATTTACTATTTTTTTTACTTTTCTCACACGTTACCCATTTACCTTTTAATTATCTCAGTCCAGATACCATTGGTTTGAAGTTGACTCATTATACTGTTTTTGCTCTTGTTTTGCCTGCGCTTGACGTTCTATACTGCGCGCGGCCATAATTCCATTTCTTTCGCTAATAATTTCTCTAATCCTTCTGACTTTTTCTTTACGACTATACCGTGCGCGGCCATAGTCGCAATGATTTCAATCTTTATTTTGAAGATAACGAGTGAAACTGCAAGAAGCCGGCCACTTTATTTTGTTGGTATAATCAATACGTTTACACAATTACCACCCTAGGTAAGACTGAGATTTGACACTTAAACATTTAAACAATCGAACCCTTGACACTATAGTGCGCGCATTAACTTAAGATAACATCAACGCCACATTGCAAAGGTGCAAAGTGTCTGCTAAAGTCGCGCCAAAATTTGGATTTGGACGTAAATGGATCATGGAAACAGAGCAAAGCTCATCAAATAAAGCGTCTCTTTTTAGCGATTGGAGCCAGTTTCATCTTGAGACAAATGGCTTAATGTTGGACGTTAGTCATTTTACGGTTAGGGATTACGGTTTTTCAAAACAGCCTATGATTGAAGCCGTTGTTTATTGTCCCGTAGGTCAGTTAGAAACTGCTTGGGTAATGTGGCAAAAAGCCTCATTGGTCATAACCAAAGGCTTAACCACACAGTACTTTCATGGCGTAATTGTCTATGAAGGAACGATATTGCGGTCACACGCGCCCAAAGGTTACATCGCATCGACGGTTCGCATTGCCAGTAATTTTTGGTGGCTTGCCAATACTCTCACGCATTGCACGTTGCATCGAACAAACGTCAGCGAATTCATTGATGCCCTTGCAGAAGCGAGCGGCTTACCTGCTTTAATGTTTACAAAACATTATCTACCTAATGACGTTAAAGCCTTACGTATGGCTTCCGGTCGCCGCTGGGTGGACTTCATTTCCGATGAACTCAATAAAGACAAGGTTAGCACGCGTTCATTATTTGATGATAACAGTGAGACGATTGAGTTCATTGGTGACATTAATAAAGTCCACAACGTTAATGACGAGTCGCGCCAAGTATTAAGCATTGCTAAAAGCGATATTACGCAGCAGATGCATAATGTTTATTATGAATTTACTGAAAAACATCATCGCATAAAAGGCGGTATTATCTCGCGTTATGAAATTTCCAGCGCAGACGCTCGCGCCTACCCAGGTGAATGGCTACGCCTTGAAGGTGATTTATACCAAGTAAGCAACGTCAATATCACTGGCAAGCATGCCTATACCTTTGATAACGGCGTTGCCTCTCGTATCGCAGCGCCAGAGCTGAGCAGTTTAATTGAAATAAGAAAGCCAAACAGTGAGCACGCATATAAAATAAAAGAAGAAAAAAAAGCCGGCTTTTCAGTTCACACCGGCCACATAGAAACGAAGGCAGCCGGCGGTCAATCCATTGAACGTGATGGCCAGGGCCACTACAGTGCACGTTTTGATGAAGACGCACCCTGCGGCGCTCGACACTCCAAGCATTTAAACAAAGTGCTGACCGCCCCACCCGGCCAGGCGTTGAATCATCTACGAAACGCCAGTTTAATGGGCGGTGAAAATCACACCACGGATTTCCCGTTACGTGATGGCGCAGAAGAGCTCTTATTAAAAACCGGTAACGATGACGAGCCTGTTGTTATTTTAGGCGCGCTAAATAACGCTCGCTCAAAACCTGTGGGCAAACAAAGCACGGGCGGATTGCGAACGGCTTCGGGCAATCAATTAACCTTTGTTGATGCAGGCAGTGACGCATCCATAGCACTAGAAACATACAAACAATACAACTCACTTCGCTTTGCCAATAAAAATAATGCCATTCGTTTAACGTCTCAAAAAGGCAACATTAAATTGGATGCATCAAAAAATTATTTAAGCCAAACGCCTGCAACCATTCATTTACAAACCAAACGAAACCTGACTGAGTTCATTAATGAAGACGTAAACCTTGATAACTTTGGTGGGCGCATTAAATTCAATATAAAAAACAGAGCTTATTTAAGCGCCTTAGAAAGTTATAAAATTGAAGTAAGAAAAGTAATGATAAAAAGTTTAGACACGATCACCTTGAAAGCCGATGACGTCGTCAATATTAATTGCGAAGAATTAATCTTAAACGCCAACAACGGCCGGGTAGAACCTCAGAGATCCCCTCATATTTAAATCAAAAAATAATAATTTAGCCTATTGATAT
>CAWVYD010000009.1:0-21146 GCA_963934185.1 uncultured Legionellaceae bacterium
TACCTATTATACATGAATGGTATCGGTCATTTGAATTTGATATAGCTATATCACTCGGTCTAAATGCGTTACTGATAAAAAAACTTACCACGCAGAAATCGGACAATACTGCTTATGACGTGTATATTATCCTCTTTTTAATAAATAGTTTTGAGACGTAATGACGAGTGAATTAGAAGCAAAAAAAGTAAGATGGCGATGTAATAGAGGCATGTTAGAATTAGATTTGTTTTTGATCCCTTTTGCCGATAACCATTTTAGGCAGCTAGCGAATGATGAAAAAGCGCAATTTATTACTTTGTTAAGTCATGAAGATCCAACCATTTATGGCTGGTTAATGGGACAGGTAGAGGTAGATGAGGATTTGAAAGCCATTGTTTTAAAAGTGAAATCATTGGTAGGTAAGCACTAATTAACAAGGCCTAGGGGATGAATCGTTAACACGCCCAACATAAAAGGATTTTTTTAATGCTAAGGAAGGATAAATCAAGCATTGATTGGTTGGAATTCATGCAATCTTTGCAATCAATTGCTCAAACAGGCATCTCTTACGCTAAAGATGTGTATGACAAAGAGCGTTATCAAGAAATTTTAAACCTTGTTTCTGGAAAATATTCACAAATCACCGGCGCAAAACTTACTGCTGTGAAAGCAACGCTTTTTAATGAGGTGGGATATGCCACACCTAAAATATGCGTGCGCGCTTTGTGTTTAAAAGATGAAAAAGTTTTACTTGTCAAAGAAAGAGAAGAAGGATTATGGTCTTTACCGGGTGGTTGGGCAGACATTAATTTGTCGCCTGCAGAAAGCTTGTTAAAAGAAATACGTGAAGAAACAGGCTTTAGTGCGCGGGTGACAAGAATGTTATCGCTTTGGGACAAACGTATGCATGAACACCCGGCACATTGGCCTCATACGTATTTAGCTTTTTATCATTGCCATATAACAGGTGGTTCTTTAAAAACATCTTATGAGATATCAGACATTCAATTTTTTGATGTTGATGACTTACCTGAACTTTCGACCCATCGGGTAACAAAAAAACAAATTCAAACCTTAGTAACGATGGTTAATGATAATTTGGTGGCTAGCTTTGACTAGATACCTGTTGGTATCACTTTCATAAGGATTTTAAATGTTAATAAACAGAGAAAAATCGTGTTTGTTGTTAATTGATGTGCAAGAAAAATTAACACCTTTTGTGCTTAATAAAGAGCGCCTTGTTAAAAATTGTCATTGGCTTTTATCACTTGCCAATGATCTTGCTGTGGATAGGTTTGTAACAGAACAATACCCAAAAGGTTTGGGCCACACGGTTGAGTTACTTCAACCATTAATTAAAAATTTACCGGTATTAGACAAAGTTTGTTTTTCAGTGATGGCTGATAATGCCTGCGCCAAGCACATTCACTCGTTGGCGAAATCTCAAATGATTGTTATGGGTATTGAAACGTCTGTGTGTGTATTGCAAACCGTTATGGCATTGCTTGCAGATAAGAAAGACGTGTTTGTTGTGGTTGATGCGGTAAGCGGTCGACACGAGCAAGATGGACAGCTTGCTTTAGAGAGAATGAAAGCAGCCGGCGCTGTGTTAGTTAGCAAAGAAATGGTTTTTTTTGAATGGCTGCGCACAGCAAATGTAGATAATTATAAAACCTTAAGCAAAACGTATCTTCAGGGACAATAATATGGATGTAGGAATTAACATGATTGCGGTCGTGACTGGCGGCGCTTCGGGTATGGGTGAGGCGGTTGCACGTGCATTGGCAGCTCAAAAAATGAAAGTAATGGTGCTTGATAGAAACATCGAGGCAGCAGAGCGCGTTGCTTCAAGCATTAATGGGGTTGCGTTTGCTTGTGATGTTTCAAGTGAGGCGGATGTTGAGCGCACGTTTAATGACATTCAAGCGATGGATGGACAATTACGTGTTGCCGTTAATTGCGCAGGCATTGCACCAGCGAAACGTGCAGTAGGACGGAATGGTCCTATGGCGTTAAGTGACTTTACTAACGTTATTCAAATTAATTTGATTGGTACGTTTAACGTGACTCGTATGGCTGCAGCCTTAATGATGAAGTCAGAAACAATTAATAGTGAGCGAGGCGTTATTATTAATACGGCTTCCATTGCTGCTTATGAAGGCCAAATAGGTCAAAGTGCTTACAGCGCATCCAAAGGCGGAATTGTTAGTATGACGTTACCGTTAGCACGTGAGTTTGCTAGCCAAGCCATTCGTGTCAATACAATTGCACCTGGGTTAATTGGTACGCCGTTATTACTCAATATGCCTCAAGAGTTGCAAGACTCATTGGCAGCTACGGTGCCGTTTCCTAAACGCTTTGGGTCGGTAAATGAATTTTCATCATTGGTATCACACATCATTGAAAACAGCATGATAAACGGCGAAGTGATCCGCTTAGATGGCGCACTTCGAATGCGGGAAAAATAGAGTTATGTTTTTTAAAAGCCGTTTAACGAGTTGAATCACCTCGTTAAACGAGTGTTATCTATATGAAATAGTCTTGTTTAATAAAACATTTTACTTTCGCTAATGTGTCATTAGCAATGTCATTGGCTTTTTCTGTGCCTCGTTTTAATACGGCGAGAATTTCATCGGGCTCCGATTCATAGTCTTTTCGTTTTTGATGCATTGGCTCTAGTAGTTGATTAATGGAATCAATGAGTTGTTTCTTGCAGTCAACGTCGCCAATGCTTCCTTCTTGATACCTTTGTTTAGCATCCATTAACCAATCACTGTCTTTCGTGAATGCATCATGGAAGAGCCATAAGGGATTATTTTCAATGGTACCAGGATCCGTTGCGCGGAGACGATTAGGATCGGTATACATGCTCATGATTTTTTTGCGAACCACATCCGGCGTGTCACTTAAGAAAATGGCATTGTTTAATGATTTGCTCATTTTTAACAAGCGACCATCTTCTGTTGGGCCGCCAGTACCAACAAGGCGTTTGATTCGACCTAATTTAGCGTTGGTGATAGGAAAAAGGCCGCCTGCTTTTAATGCATCTGCATCGCTTTCATGAGGATCAACATGACAATAAAGCTGATTAAATTTTCGCGCAACTTCACGCGTCATTTCTAGATGCGCCTCTTGATCTTCGCCTACAGGCACAATTTCAGGGCGAAATGCTAATATATCAGCGGTTTGGCCAACGGAGTACAGTGGAAAGCCAAACGAATAATTATTGCCTAAGCCTTTGTCTCGTATTTCATCTTTAATCGTAGGGTTTCTCATAACCCTTGAATACGGTAATAACATACTAAAGAGAAAGGTCAGCTCTGCAATGGCGGGCACTTCGGATTGAATAAAAATATTGCTCTTGCTGGGCTCAACACCAGCAGATAAATAATCTAGGGTAATGGCCAGTGTGTTTTCGCGGATCGCTTTAGGATTATTTGCTTGAGTGGTGAATGCATGCATATTAGCCAAGATAAAATAGCAATCGTAATCATCTTGCAATGCCACTCTGTTTTCTAAAGAGCCAACCCAATGACCTAGATGAAGTTTGCCTGTAGGTGTGTCGCCTGTAAGAAGACGTGGTTTTTGGTGTGTCATAAAAAATATAATTTTCTAACAAAAAGTATTGTTATTGTAAGCAAGTTAAAAAAAGATTCAATCTCATTTTCTTTTATTTAAGTAAAAACACAGACATTAAATGATACAACAAAACACGTGCGCTCTATTTATTATCAGGTAGAATCTTTATGTCCAACTTGTTGGTTTTTACAGGTTGTTTTTTTCTATGATCTTCAGCAAAAAATGTATACATAACAGGTACGACGTATAAAGTGAAACAGGTGCCAACTAACATACCAGTAGCAATGACTAATCCAATGTTGTAACGGCTTACTGCGCCTGCGCCACTGGCTAATATAAGTGGAACAACACCAAACACCATGGCGGCAGTCGTCATTAATATGGCTCGTAATCGGATGGCGGAAGCAGTTTTAACGGCTTCAATAATGCTTAGGCCCTTGTTTTTTTGAAGTTGATTAGCAAAATCAACAATTAAAATACCGTGTTTACTGATGAGACCAATAAGGGTAATGAGGCCCACTTGTGTATAAATATTAATACTGGCAGCACCTAAATTAAGAGGAATTAACGCGCCACAAATAGAGAGCGGTACACTTACTAAAACCGTTAATGGATCGCGAAAGCTCTCAAATTGAGCCGCTAATACTAAATAAATTAATATGATAGACAGCATAAAGGTATAGAGAAGGGCATTGCCTTCTTGAACGAACTGGCGTGATTGCCCTGCGTAATTATAACTAAATCCTTTGGGTAAGGTTTTATCGGCAATGTTTTTTAGTACAGCAAGGCCTTCGCCAAGCGTTTTTCCGGGCATCATTACGCCCGCAATCGTGGCAGAATTAAGCTGCTGAAAATGGGCCAAGCTATTGGGTAGCGTTTGTCTTTTAATGGTTGCTATGGTAGATAGCGGTACCATCACTCCTGTACGAGTTTTAAGAAAAATTTTATTGAGTTGAGCGGGTGTTAAGCGAAATTCGCGATTTAGTTGTGGGATCACTTGGTAACTTCGTCCTTGGTGGTTAAAAAAGTTAGCGTAACCACCGGATAAAGCGCTGCTTAAACTGCTGCCAATAGTGCTCATATCCAGCCCTAAATCTGCTGCTTTTGCGCGATTGATCTCAATGGTTGCTTGAGGTTTATTAAACATTAAAGAATTATTTACAAAAATGAATACGCCTGCTTTTTCTGCTGCATGTGTTACTTTTTCAGCCACTTGATAGAGTGTTTGATAATCACTGGTGGTCGTAATAACAAATTGGATGGGTAAGCCACCACCAGCGGCGGGTAATGCGGGTGGCATGATTGCATAGGTTTTAAGGCCGGCAACACTGTTTAATTTTTGTTGAAGGCGCTTTTTCATTTCAAAGGCACTTTCTGTGCGTTCACTCCATGGTTTTAATACTAAGCCAGAGAATGCAACACCCGGGCCATCACTACCATTCACAATGAAATAGTCACTGGTAGCAGGAAAGCTTTTATAGATATCTTCAAATTCTTTGCTGTACGTGTGAGTGTAATTTATGGTTGCGTATTGAGGCGCGGTGGCATAAACGATGAAAAAACCTTGATCTTCATCTGGCGCAGTTTCTTTGGGCGTTTGTTCGTAAAGATAAATCAAACTTAACATTACGGTAATAACAAATACAACCATAACAGGGCGAAAGCGAATGGCGTTATGTAAGCTTCGTTGATAACGTTGTTTGAGTTTCTCAAAAGCGCGATCAACCGCTTTTGAAAATCTATTTTGACCATTTTCTTTGGTCATCATTTTTGCGCACATCATAGGTGAAAGTGTGAGTGCGATAATGCCAGAGATAATAACGGAACCTGCTAATGTAAAAGCAAACTCTTTAAATAATGCGCCTGTTATGCCTCCCATTAAACCAATGGGCGCGTAAACAGCGGCTAAGGTAATGGTCATGGAAATAACGGGAATGGCAATTTCTTTGGCGCCAAGCAACGCTGCATCATACGACGTTAATCCTTCTTCAATATGACGGTGTACGTTTTCAAGCACAACAATGGCATCATCAACCACTAAGCCTATGGCAAGAACCAAAGAGAGTAAGGTCAGTAAGTTAATCGAATAGCCTAATAATATCATTATGCCAAACACACCAATGAGTGAGAGTGGGATGGTGATTACGGGAATAAATACGGCTCTAAACGATCCTAAAAAGAATAAAATAACTAAAATGACAATAAAAGCGGCTTCAAAAAGCGTATAAATGACTTCATTAATGGATTCACGAATGTATTGTGTTGCATCATAAACCACGTTGCCTTTAAGTGCGGCAGGGAAGTTGACGCTAATGTTTGGCCAAATCTCTTTGACTCGGCCGATTACCGTTAATGGGTTTGCTGTTGGCGTGGGTGAAATGGCTAAGAAAACAGCTTGTTTGCCATTAAAGGTTACAATTGAATCGTAATTTTGCGAGCCCATGACAATGTTTGCAACGTCTTTTAAATAGACAATAGAATTATCTTTATCTTTTAATATAAGATTTTCAAATTCTTTTTTAGTTTGAATATCGGTATTGGCACGAATGTTTACAGAAATATATTGCCCTTTTGTATTACCAGCCGCTGTTTGGAAATTATTCGCTTTTAATGCAGCAGTAATATCAATTGGTGTTACGCCAAATGCGCCCATTCGACTAGGGTCTAGAAAAATACGCATAGCGTAAGTACGAGAACCTAAAATACTAGCGCTGGCAACGCCATCAAGCGTTTCAATTTGGGGTTGTATTATTCGTGTTACGTAGTCGGTAATTTGTTGCGGCGTCATTTCATCGCTGCTAAGACTAATGTACATTAGCGCCGAAGAGCTGTCTGAGCTGCTTGAAATAACAGGGCTGCGTGCATCTTTGGGTAGTTTGTTTTGAACGGCTGACACTTTACTCATAATGTCAGTAAAGGCCTCTTGTGGATTAAAATTTAGTTTTATGTTTGCTGTGATTTTACTGCTCCCTTGATTACTCGAAGACGTTAAATAATCAAGACCAGAAGCAGAAGCAACCGCAGCTTCAATGGGTGAGGTAATAAAGCTAGCAATCAGGGCTGCATTGGCACCCGGATAAGAGGTGCTAATGGTAATGACCGTTGAGTCCATTTTAGGAAATTGACGGATCTGAATGTTAAATAGGGCACTTATGCCAAAAAGCAAAATTAGCAGACTGACAACGCAAGCTAATACAGGGCGCTTAACAAAAATATCAGTAAATTTCATAACGGTATGCTCGCTTTAAATTCCTGTGGAAGATGCGTCATTTATTGACCTAACGTTTTAACATTAACGGTCGTATTTAATTGTATTTTATTATTGATTAATACATCAGTGCCATTTTGAAGCTTTAACTGCCCTGAATTAACGATTTCATCACCCGCATTTATGCCAGAAAGTATAACAATCTTACTGCCACGCTCATCGCCAGTTTTAACAAATTTTTGAAAAACTTTTAGGCCTGATTCTTTCGTTATGGGATCGATTTCTTTTTTAACAAGATAAACAGAGTTTCCATAAAGACTGTAATTAATGGCCGTTCTGGGTAAAACTAAAACATTTTTTTGTAGTGGTTGCATCACTTCAATATTTGAAAACATGCCAGGAATAAATGCAAATTCTTTCACCTTATGCTTGATATTAAGTAATGAGTCGCATTGATAAATATTCGCACCAACTTCCTCTGTGTGGTCCATTTTCAATAAATCAGTCTGTTGTCCTAGGTCATCTGGGTGAGGGCAGTTGGCTACTTGTGCTTGAATTAATACATTATGAGTATTGCTGTCTACTTTAGAATTGAGCGCTTGGATTTCACCACGGAAAGAATGATTTTTATAGCCTCGAACGCTAAAGATAATTTCCTGTTTGCGCTTTAGATCCGTCAAATAATGTTCGGGTAAATAAAAGTGTAAAAATAAGGGATCTTGTGATTGAAGTGTTACTAATTTTGTATTACCAGGGGAAACAAACTGACCAACATTGACTAAACGAACGCCAAGTTTACCGTCAAATGGAGCTCGTATATTTTTTTGATTAATAATGGCTTGAATTTTATCAACAGATGCTTGAGCTTGAAGTAAATTAGCATTTGCGCTGTCTAAGCTGGAAGTGGATGTGGCTAATTTTTTATATAAAAGTTGTTGACGTTGATAGTTACTGGTAGCAAGTGATAAGTTTGCTTTTGCCTCTGCTAAACTTGCTTGCTCAATGCTTTGATCTAATTCCAAAAGCAGTTGGCCCTTTTTGACATAGTCTCCAGAACTAAACTGTATTTTAGTAACATGTCCGGATTGTTGTGCATTAACATCAACTCCATTAACAGCTTTGAAATTACCAATGGCTGAAATGGTCGGTTGCCAATTTTCTTTTTGCGCAATGATCGTTGATATGGTAGCTGGCGGCATTTTAAAGGTTTCAAAAAACTGAGCCGTCTTGTATTGCTTGAATAGATTAAAACCAATTAAACCACCAAAGACAATAATTAGTGTGATTATCATAATAATCATACGTTTTTTCATAAAAATTCTCGATTAATATCTTAAAGGGTATTGATAATTATTAATTATACACGTCGTTAATGAAACGTTCCAAGTATCTATTAGATAAGTTTTTTTCTCATCGTTCTATTCAGGTTTATACTACGCAAGGTCATAAATGGCGTTTTTTTAACACAGTAGATTCTACACACACGCCTTTAAAAGCAGCGGCTCTCTGAGATCCGCTGATAAAGTGGACCCTTTGTGTATCCAAGCGCTGATATTTTCCTGTTTACTAAGGTAGAAAATAACATCAGTGATTTAATCATTAAGCACTGAACTTAGGTGCTGGGAAAGCAATAACACCACTAGATTTATCGTCTATTTTTTGAGCGATGATATGGTGGTTTTTAGAATTATCGTACTTAGACGGAGGGGCGAAATTAATTTGACCTGTTTTAACGTCATACATAGCACTAATAATATCAATTTTTTGAGAGCGGAGTAAGTTTGATAACGTTTTACTACTGCCCATTAATTTTTGTTTTGATAACTGAACATTCTCCACAGTAATGGCTTCAATATACGCAGCGTTATTTTCAATTAACATTGGATTTTTTTTGTTGACATTATCAATGGCAGGTTTGATTTTTTCTGATATTTTGGAAAGTTTATCTTCTTTATGATCAGTACATGCCGCTTTAATTGCCCCACATTGAGTATGTCCCATGACAACGATTAATTTTGCACCAGAAACACCGCATGCATATTCAAGGCTGGCGATGATATCATCGTTAATGACATTGCCTATGACACGGGTTACAAATAAGTCACCTACCGCGGCATCGAATATCATTTCTACAGGCACTCGGGCATCAACGCAGCCTAATACAACAGCAATTGGATGGGGTTCATCGGCAGTGCGTGCTAAATGCAAGGGAATGTCTCTGTTTAAGAGTTTGTTTGTTAGGAAACGTTTATTACCTTCTTTTAATACGTTTAATACATCCGATGGTTTTAAACGTTCATGAACATAAGCGGTGGTAATGGTTGTAAAATCTTCGCGTATTTCTTGTTTGTATTCAGATTTAAAGCCTTTGGTTCTAAGAGAAATATTTTTTTCAAAGCTTAAATTTTTAGCAAAGTCGCTGATAACTTCTTGAATATCATAATCCATGTACAGGGTATGGCTAGCATCCAAAAGAACCTGCGCGTTTACTGGTAAATCTCTAAAGGCAGTAATTAAGGCAGCTTTGTTTAGAAAGGTTGCTTGTTGGGGCAATATAATCCTTAAAACATCGCCATTTGGGTAAACTTCTAACTGTTTTTCAAAGTTAGGTTTAGAGTTATGCTTCATTACAAGTATGGCACTGACAATAAGTCCGCAAACAACACCAATGAGTAAGTCCGTTGCCACAATCATAATGGTAGTAACCATAAAGGGTATGAAGTTTTCAAGACCTCTGGAATACATGTTACGGAAAATATTAAGGTTGGATAATTTTAACCCAACAAAAATTAAAATTGCAGCAAGTGATGCAAGTGGGATCATGTTTATGACATTTGGAATAAGCAAAACAGACAGCATCAACCAAAGGCCATGCATGATGGAAGATAGTTTTGTTTTTGCACCAGATTGAACATTAACAGATGAACGAACGATAACAGAGGTTACAGGTAATCCGCCTAATAATCCTGCAATGGTATTACCTATTCCTTGAGCAACCATTTCTTGATTACGATCGCAATAACGTTTTTCTACGTCAATTTTTTCAGCTGCCTCTAAATTTAAAAGTGTTTCAATCGTAGCTATCACTGCAATTAAAAAAGCATAAAAGTAAACGTGAGGATTAGTAATAGCATTTAAATCTGGAAAGGATAATAAATGACGTACATCAAATAAATGTTCGATGGCTGGGATTGTGACTAAATAGTCTCGACTGCTTAAATGTAAGATAGGAATGAATTTTTGAAAGGCTAAGTTGCTAACGATGCCTAAAATAACAACTAGAACAGGTCCTGGGATCATTTTAAGTTTAGGCGCTTTAATGTTTTTCCAAGAAAATAATAAAGCTAAAGAGGTTGTGCAAATAAGGATGGCACCAATACTTATGTGATCATATAAATCAGTAAAGGTAGACAGTTTAAAATGCTCTTGTGAACCTTGCAATTCGCTAAGAATGGTTTGTGGTTTTGCAAAGTAGCCTAATGCAAATGGAATTTGTTTAATAATGATTAAAATGCCAATGGCACACAATAAACCTTGGATTACACTGGATGGAACAAAGTCTGCAAGAAAGCCAGCCTTTAATTTACCAATAATAATTTGCAATAGTCCCGCTAACGTCAGTGCTAATAAAAAAGCTTCGAAACTACCTAAATCATGAATCGCACTTAATACGACAGCAACTAGACCAGCCGCAGGGCCACTGACACTTACGTGCGACCTGCTTAGCATTCCAATAACTATCCCACCAATGATGCCAGATAATATTCCTGAAAATAACGGGGCATTAGAAGCAAGCGCGATACCTAAACACAGTGGGATTGCAACTAAAAAAACCACGCTACTAGATACTAAGTCTTGCTTAAAAGTGTTAATTTTGTTCATTAAATCTCCCAAATAACACAGTGAAATATGTCGTTTCAAATAACGACAAAATATTTCAAACGAAACAAAGTGAAACATTATGACGGCTTATAAGTATCAAAGAAAGCTTTATTTTATCTTTATGTAAAATAAAAACCATTACCGGCGTAATTTGAAACGGATTATATCATGCGGGCCTTATAATGTACACTTTGTTTTATATTGAAATTACTTTGTAATAGTGAGAGAGAAATAAACTTAACAAGACATGTTCTTATACGTGCGGCATAATTCCTTTATGATAAAAAAAAGAATGGTTCCAATGTTACAAAAGACACTGATTAAAAATATTTTTTTTTATCTTTCAGCTTGCTTTTGATAAATAAAAAGCAGCATTGATAACACAATGCAGCAGAGGTCTGGCCACCTGGTTGTTATTATAAGTGAAAGTTTAAACACGGAAAAAAATAAAAAATATATTTTTTTTAAAAATAAATTTCCCAATACTTCAAGATGAGCTTGGATAAATAAATTTTTTGATTTAATTAATTAATTCAAAACATTTCAATTTGTAATTCTTTTATGCTTAGTTTACTCAACTAATAAAGAACTGTATTATTCTCCGTTTAATTTGATTTTTTAAAGGATCAGCTTCATGTCAAAAGTGCAGGGTAATGAGGTATACATTGTAGATGGTGCACGCACCCCATTTTTAAAAGCAAGGAATAAATTAGGGCCGTTTTCTGCGTCCGATTTAGCATTACAAACAGGGCGTCAATTATTGTCTCGGTATGATTTTGATCCCCAAAATATTGATGAAGTAATTTTAGGCTCAGCTATGCCAAGTGCGGATGAAGCTAACATTGCTCGTTTACTGGCACTGCGTTTAGGCTGTGGTTCAAAAGTACCTGCTTGGACAGTAATGCGAAATTGCGCTTCTGGTATGCAAGCCATTGATTGTGCCTTTCAATCCATCAAACTAGGACGAAGTGGTATGGTGCTTGCCGGCGGTAGTGATGCCATGAGCCGTGCACCATTACTGTTTAATGCTAAAATGGCTAATTGGCTCGCAATGTGGTTTGCCTCTAAAAGCATGAGTCAAAAAGTGAATTTGGCAACGCAATTTCGTCCATCTTTTTTTGTGCCAGTTATTGCGTTATTACGGGGTTTAACCGATCCCTTTGTTGCAATGAACATGGGGCAAACAGCAGAAAACTTAGCACATATGTTTGATGTTTCTCGATTACAAATGGATGAGTTTGCAGCGTTAAGTCATCAACGTTCACTTCAAAGTAGAGAAATATTAGCCAATGAAATTACACCTATTATTTCAGAAAAAGGTAAAGTGTTTGAGTTTGATGATGGGGTGCGAGAAGACTCAACGGTTCAAAACTTAGCAAAACTCAAACCCTTTTTTGATAAAAAATACGGGACGGTAACCGCTGCTAATAGCTCTCAGATCACTGACGGTGCAGCCTTACTGATGTTTGCTGATAAAAAAACCATAAAAAAACACAACTTACCAGTACTAGCTAAAATCGTAGACATTGAATGGGCGGCATTGTCGCCAGAGACCATGGGACTTGGACCCGTTCATGCCGCGACGCCATTAATGGTGCGGCATGGTTTAACATTTGATGATATTCATTTAATGGAAATCAATGAAGCGTTTGCAGCGCAAGTGCTAGGGTGCATAGAAGCCTGGAAAGATGATGATTATTGTCGAACACATTTAGGGCTGGATAAAGCGTTTGGTGAATTAAGTTTAGACAAGCTTAATGTGGATGGCGGCGCAATCGCTTGTGGTCACCCCATTGGTGCGAGTGGTGCCCGAATTGTTTTGCATTTGGCAAAAAAACTTCAGCTTAGCGATCAAAAACGCGCACTTGCAACAATTTGCATTGGTGGCGGGCAAGGTGGCGCTGTATTAATTGAACGGACTGATAAGGTATGAAAATGACTACGTTTTCCCATTGGCACACACACAGTGACGAAGCTCAAATTTTATGGGCAGGGCTTGATAGAAAAGACGCCTCTGTTAATACGATTAATGATGAGGTCTT
Organism: uncultured Legionellaceae bacterium; assembly: GCA_963934185.1. GTDB lineage: Bacteria > Pseudomonadota > Gammaproteobacteria > Legionellales > Legionellaceae > CAWVYD01. The sequence continues at coordinate 12,694 of CAWVYD010000009.1, forward strand.
AAATGAATTAGAAGCCATCATTGCAATCATAAAAACAGATGGTAATACGGGCTTGGTTATCTATTCTAAAAAAGAGAGCGGCTTTATTGCCGGTGCTGATATTGCTCATTTTTCAAGTTTTAAAGACTCGAGTGAGGTCGTTACTTTTTTAAAAAGAGGACAACAGGTTTTAGATGATCTAGAAAACTTACCTGTTCCGAGTGTTGCTATGATAGATGGTTTTTGTATGGGTGGCGGCTTAGAGCTTGCTTTGGCATGTGATTATCGAATTGTTAGCAATGATGAATCAACGCGTTTAGGATTGCCAGAGATATTACTTGGGATTCATCCTGGTTGGGGGGGGACGGTTCGTTTACCTAAGCTAATTGGTGGGTTTGATGCAATTTCTAAAGTCATATTAACGGGGCGAAGTTTTACTGCCCGTGCAGCAAAAAAACTTGGTTTTATAGATGATGTTGTGCCTAAAAGACAATTAAAACCCGCAGCAAGCTATTTTGTTCAAAAGAAATCAGTCAAGCATCAACCCACGTTTTTGCAATCTATGACTAATTACCCTTTAATGCGCCGTATTTTAGCGTTCTTTATTAGAAGAAATTCATCGAAAATAGTAAATGTGGATCATTATCCTGCTGTTAAAGCGGTGATAGATATTTGGGAGCAAGAAGGGGGGGTAAGTGAGCGAGCGCTTGCTGTAGAAGCTTCTTCAATTGCTGGTTTGATTTCACAAAATGATACGGCAAAAAATTTAATTAGAGCTTACTTTTTAAAAGAAAAAATGAAAGCATTTTCAAAAGAAAGTGATTTTAAAGCATCGCATGTTCATGTTGTAGGCGCTGGAATAATGGGAGGTGACATTGCTGCGTGGTGCGCTTTAAAAGGCATAAAGGTGACGTTGCAAGACAGAGAACTTTCAGCCATTGCTCCCGCAATTGCACGTGCATCAAAATTATTTAAAAAGAAGTTAAAAAAGCCCCATTTAGTTCAATTGGCAATGGATAAGTTAATCCCTGATCCTTTAGGTAATGGTATTAAAAAGGCGGATGTGATTATAGAAGCCATTTATGAAAATCTTGGTGCTAAGCAAGAACTATTCAAAACTCTTGAAAAGCAAGCTAAAAAAACGGCAATTTTAGCAACCAATACCTCGAGCATATTACTGGATGAAATTAATGTTGCTTTAGAAAACCCTGAACGTTTGATTGGAATTCATTTTTTCAATCCAGTTGCACGCATGGAGTTGGTCGAAGTGGTTTGTGGTGAAAAATCCGACGTTAATATTTTAAAAAATGCTTATTCTTTTGTTGGGCAAATAAATCGTTTAACGCTTCCAGTAAAATCATCCCCCGGCTTTTTAGTTAATCGCGTATTAATGCCTTATTTAATGGAATGTGTCACATTGATTGAGGAAGGCTATAGTGGTGAAGTTATTGATAGCGCTGCTAAACGTTTTGGTATGTTTATGGGGCCTGTGGAGCTTGCTGATACAGTAGGATTGGATGTTTGCTTGGCTGTTGCTGAAAATTTAACAAAACATTATGGTGGCTCAGTACCACAACGGTTACGTGATTACGTCAGTGAAGGACATTTGGGAAAAAAAACCGGGCGTGGTTTTTATGAGTACAACCCAAAAGGACACGCCATTAAGAAAAAAGTTGAGCTTTCAACTGATGAGACCGTTAGCAATCGTTTGATTTTACGAATGGTTAATGAGGCAGCCTCTTGTTTGCGTGAGGAAGTGGTATCAAGCAGTGACTTATTAGATGGTGCAATGATTTTTGGTGCAGGTTTTGCCCCGTTTCATGGTGGACCAATGACGTATGCACAGTCATTTGGTGAAGGGAAATTAAATGTATTATTTCATCAATTAGAAAATCAATATGGCGCGCGCTTTAGAGCGGACGAAGGGTTGTAATCTATTATGCGTATAAAACAGACCATGCGATATGTGATGTGTTGCATGGGGTTTCTGCCATTATCTCTACAAGCATTAACGTTGCCTTTGTCAAAATCTTCTGATGTCGTAGGCCGCCTTCAAGTTGTTCAAGCGCATATGGGGGAAACGTTAACCGACGTTGGTCGTCGTTATGATGTTGGCTCTTTGCAAATCAAAGAAGCAAATCCAAATATTAAAGTAAAACAGGTCTTGCATGCTGGCGCCCTAGTAATCATTCCTAATCAATTTATTTTGCCTAATGTTGAACGCCAAGGTGTGGTGATTAATCTAGCAGAACAACGATTGTATTATTATCCTGATGATAAGACCACGGTTATCACTGAGCCAGTTGGAATTGGTCGTAAAGGGCAATGGCAAACCCCGCTAGGTTTAACAAAAATAACAAAAAAAGTATTGGATCCTTTGTGGCACCCTACGGCCAATGTTCGAACTGAGGCTGCTAGTCATGGTACGCCTATTCCTTGGCAGTTCCCTCCAGGGCCTAATAATCCATTAGGCAGACATATTTTAAGGTTAGGATGGGCAACTTATCTGATTCATAGCACGAATCAACCAGATAGTGTGGGCGGGCGTGTCAGTGCAGGGTGCATACGTATGTTACCCAAAGGCATTGAACGGTTGTATGACTTAATTTCTGTGGGTACAACTGTGCTAGTTATTAATGAGCCTTACAAGATGGGATGGAAGAATAATAAACTTTATTTTGAAAGCCATACACCGTTAATCATTAATAAAATTACGCATAGAGAGTCTATGAGGAAACTAATCTGGGCTATGCGTGAATTTCTTAATGCTAGCAATGCTTGGGTTAGTTGGGATAAGGTGAAAAATCATGCCTTATTACATCAAGGGATCCCACAAATAGTAGGAAGTATAAAAATGTAGCTAATCATTGGCTAAGTGAAATATTGGTGCCTATACTCTAATAACATATTGATACAATAGGAATTGACCAAATGAATAAAAAAATAGTCGTATTTATTGCCGCCAGTTTTACTTTAATGACTTTTATTCCAATGAGTGCTCATGCGATATCAAAGAAAGAAGGCATTCAATTGTGTTTGAAAGAATTGAATATCAGCAAGCACTCTGCTGAGCAATGTAAAGAAAATAATTGGGGCACAGATGCTTGCGTGGCATTAAAAAAACGTCTTAAGCCCTGTGTTCGTTTAAAAGTAATGGGGTATTAAATATTGTGAGAATATTAAATTTTTATGATGATGTGTCTTGCGACCATTTTCCATCGATACTTTTAAATATCTTTATTACAGAGATTAAAAATCAATGACTGCTCCTAAATTGAAATTTACCTTTCTTGGTACCGGTTCTGCCTTTACGGTTGGAGAGGATAACTTTCATTCGAATATTTTAATAGAAGATATAGCCACCAAAAGTAAATTATTATTTGATTGTGGAAGTGATGCAAGACTGTCTGCGCACGAACTAGGTTATTCTTTTAAAGACATTGATTCTGTTTATATAAGTCATATACATGCAGATCATACGGGAGGACTTGAGTGGCTAGGTTTTTCTCGTTACTTTAGCGAATGCGATGTGTCTGATTTATACGTTTCTCAGGATATTGTGGGCCCATTGTGGGATTCTCTTGCACCCGGAATGAGTAGTCTAGAGGATTCTAAAGCGACCCTCGATACGTTCTTTAATGTGCACCCCATTAATCTAAAAAGAAGATTTGTATGGAAGGCTTATGTTTTTCATCTGGAATATGCCAAACATGTGATAAATAATGGCATTGAATTACCTTGCTACGGTCTTACTTTAGAAATAAATGATAAGATTGTTTACGTCAGTTCTGATACTCTAAATATATATAATGAAAATCCGGAGTTGTATAAAAAGGCTGATGTTATCTTTCATGATTGTGAGACGCTCCCTTTTAAAAGTGGCGTTCATGCTAATTATACAGATCTGGTTAAATTACCAGAAGAAGTTAAAAATAAAATGTGGCTGTATCATTATAATCCTGGTCCTAGGCCTAAACCAATTAAAGATGGATTTAAAGGGTTTGTACAGAAAGGGCAGGTGTTTGAGTTTTAATTACTAAAAAGGCAAATAGGGTCGGGTAATTTAACTAGTCCCAATACTTGTTGCTTAACGTTAGGAATGTTTACGTATAATTGTGTAGAGCTGCCACCATCTAAGTTTAATGCATCATAGCAACTTAATTCTTGTTTCATAAACCTTGCAATAAACGTTGTGGTTATTAGCGTATGTTCAGAGATAACAACCATGACATGTCCATTATTTTTTAAACCCAATGCTGTTCTTGCCGCAAGCCCCTCTTTAAGTGATACAATTTTATTATCTTTTATAAGAATAGGTCCTGCTTGAATAGCGAAGGATAATTTGTTAAATAATTTTTTTTGCTTGATTTTACCTATTTTGGCTTGGCTTTGTTGAATTGAAAAAATTTGCCACCAACTGATCTTTTTAAAAGGTGATAAAATTTCTCCATTTGATACTCTTAAACCTAAGGGAGTGTTTTCTTTTGAAAAAAATGCACCATTGAATGCCATAATTGCATTTGTTACACGGGCACTTTCGGCAGCAGTCATTAGTTGCTTAATGGGGCAAAACCTGATGTTTATTTTTATTAAATCAATGTCAAAAACATGCAGTGTTGCAAAGGGGCTTAATTCTTTGGGAGTAAAAGGTTTATAAGTTAAACCAGGAGCTAACGTTCGCCATTGATTATTCGTAATAATAGCATTAGCGGTAACAGAAGTATGACCCAAAAAAATTAAGATAAATAAAATACATATATTTAATCTTTTAAAAAAGAGTCTAAGGGAATGAAAGTATTTATGACGCTTTCTATTTTTTATTATCATGTAATTAAGTACTCTCTTAATAAAATGAGCAACACAGTATAATGCGAATCATTGTCCATTAAGGTAAATAAAATGAAAAATAATACAGTTAAAAAAGGACAGTCTACCTTTTTAGATCCTAATGAGGTAGAGAAAATTTCTACATCTATCTTAGATATAGCAAAATCAATGGGGGCATCATCAACAGAAGTTTCGGTTAGTTTTGATAAAGGACTCAACATTGCTTCGCGACTGGGCGATGTGGAAACGATAGAATTTAATCAAGATAAAAGCGTTGCTTTAACCGTCTATTTTGGGCAGCGACGAGGAAGTGCAACCAGTTCAGACACAAGCTATGCGTCATTAAAACAATTAGTGAGTCGTGCATGTGACATAGCAAAAGTAAGCGATCCGGACCCTTGTTTTGGTTTGGCAGAAACCCCACTTATTGCAACAAACTTTCCTGACCTGGCTTTACATTTTGATTGGGACATTAATGTTCCCGATGCCATTGACTTGGCTAAAGAATGTGAATTATTGGCGTTAAATGCGGATAAACGCATTGTTAATTCAGATGGTTGTAATGTTGCAACCTATCAATCTTTATGTGCCTATGCGAATAGTAATGGGTTTTATCATCACTTTAATGCATCAAGGCACAGTAAAAGTTGTGTGTTATTGGCTAAAGACAGTGATGGACTAAAAAGAGACTATGATTACACGATTGCACGTGATCCCAAGCACTTACTAAATAATAAAGCGTTGGCTGACAGTGCTGTTGAAAAAACATTATCCAGATTAAATGCTCAAAAACTTTCAACACGCACTTGCCCTGTGATTTTCTCAAACAATGTTTCAAGTTCTTTATTAGCTGCTTTTATTTCAGGCATTTCAGGAGGAAATATTTATCGTCGCTCTTCTTTTTTACTGGATAAAATTGGCCAGAAAATTTTTCCATCTGCATATTCTATTTATGAATCACCTTATGAAGTGGGTGCGCTTGGTAGTGCAGCATATGACAGTGAAGGCGTTCAAACACGTGAAAATAGATTTGTTGATTCAGGCATTCTAAATCACTATGCACTTGGTTGTTATTCTGCAAGGCGTCTTAAGTTAGAAACGACAGCTAACTCGGGTGGTGTTCATAACTTGGCAATTAGTCATGATGATATGTCGTTAACGACATTACTTAATGAAATGGGCACAGGGCTATTAGTAACCTCATTAATGGGGTCTTCCGTTAATATGATCACCGGTGACTATTCTCGAGGTGCAAGTGGTTTTTGGGTTGAAAACGGTGAAATACAATATGCAGTTGAAGAAATAACCATTGCAAGCAATTTGTTAGATATGTTTTCGTCAATACAACGAATTGGTAATGATATTGACAGTAGAAAATCAACGAAGTGTGGCTCTATTTTAATACCATCAATGACGATTGCTGGGAAATAGACTTTGTTTTTATATTAACGTTTCATGAAGCTCAAAATAACAGCTTCATGAAACGCTTCACTCATACTTGAATAGAGTGAAAGGAACGTGTTTGTTAATTTTTTTCGCGGAAGGTAATTCGACCTTTGGAGAGATCGTAAGGTGTAAGCTCAACGCGTACTTTGTCACCTGTTAATATACGAATATAGTTTTTTCGCATACGCCCTGAAATATGAGCTGTTAGTATATGTCCGTTTTCTAATTCAACACGAAACATAGTATTAGGTAATGTATCAATGACTGTTCCAGCCATTTCAATGTGTTCTTCTTTAGCCATTGTTAGAGAAATCTCAAATTAAATTTTAAACAAATAATGCCGTAAATAGACATGTTAAGCAAGTGTTTCCTTTGGATTAGCGTAATAAACTACTTCCTTTATAGCGAGTTCAATTTAGAATGACTGACTTTTAACTTCATGTTTTTAATATTAGCATTGTTAAAAGTCACTCATTTATACATATAAACATCACTTATTTTGCCTCGCTACTACCTAATAATCTTCGTTCTAAATCAGTCATTCTAAATTGAACTCGCTATAACGGGTGTTACTAGCCATTGTCCTACTTCTGTTTTGTTTAATAATGTTTTTTTAAGCAGTGTAAGGTAGGTGGCGCGCGTACAATCAACGGCACCTAGAGAATGTAAATGCTTTGAAGGAAGTTGGCAATCAATAAAGTCAAAGGTAAAGGGTAATGGTAAATGGCACAATGCATATAAAGCAATTTTTGATGCGTTTGGTTTAATATGAAACATGGACTCACCAAAAAAAGCATGACCAAAGCAGAGGCCATATAAACCGCCAATGAGTTTTTTTTCATGCCAAACTTCAATGCTATGAGCAAGACCATTTTCATGCAGTTGAACGTAGGCTTCAATCATTTGATTGGTGATCCAAGTATCTTCTTTTCTCAATTGACTGCAGTAATGTATTACTTGTTCAAATTGGCAATCCACCGTGATGGTAATGTCTTTTTTAAGCGTTTGTTTGAGAGAACGAGATAATTTAAATTGTGAGGGATAAAGTAATGTTCTTGGTGAAGGTGACCACCACATAATGGGATCGCCTTCATTGAACCAAGGAAATACACCGCATTCATATGCTTTAATAACTTGCGGCATGGACAACGTTCCACCGATAGCTAAAAGACCGTTTGGTTCTTTTAATGCCAGCTTAGGAGAAGGAAAATCCTGTGTATTTTGGCTCAAAACCACAGGGATTGAAATAGGTAACATGATTAAGCGTCAAGGTACTTTTCAGCGTCTAAAGCAGCCATGCACCCAAAGCCGGCAGAGGTAATGGCTTGTCGATATACGTGATCAGTTACATCGCCGGCAGCAAAAATCCCTTCTACGCTTGTTTGCGTCGCATTGCCATCTAAGCCTGATTTAATGGTTAAATAGCCGTCTTTCATATTTAACTGGTCTTTAAAAATGCCTGTGTTAGGCGTATGGCCTATGGCAATAAATACACCGTCGACATCAATGTTTTTTAACGTATTATCTTTTGTGTTTTCAATAACAATGCCACTTACTTTTCGCTCATCGCCAGTAACTTCTTTTAAGTTTTGAAAATATTCTATGCTGATGTTTCCGTTTTCAACTTTATCGAATAGTTTTTTTTGAAGGATTTTTTCAGCTCTAAACGTATCTCTTCGATGCACTAACGTAACATGTGAGGCTAAATTAGATAAATATAAGGCTTCTTCAACGGCTGTATTACCGCCACCAATTACTGCAACACGTTTGTTGCGATAAAAAAAGCCATCGCATGTTGCGCAAGCTGATACGCCTTTTCCTTTATAGGCTTCTTCGCTGTCCAATCCTAAGTAGCGCGCACTTGCACCGGTTGCGATAATAAGTGCGTCACAATGATAAGTAAATTCATCACCTTTAAGTACAAAGGGTTTCTTGGAAAGATCTACCGCATCAATTGTGTCAAAAATAATTTTGGTATCAAATCTCTCGGCATGTTTTTGCATGCGCTCCATTAATGCGGGGCCTTGAAGCCCTTCAATGTCGCCTGGCCAGTTGTCGACGTCGGTTGTGGTGGTTAATTGGCCGCCAGGTTGTAATCCTGTGATTAATACTGGTGCTAAATTAGCACGAGCAGCATAAACTGCTGCTGTATAACCGGCTGGGCCGGAACCTAGTATAATAAGAGGGTGGTGTTGGATATT
>CAWVYD010000010.1:0-20530 GCA_963934185.1 uncultured Legionellaceae bacterium
AGGTTTTAAAATTATTGAAATGACAGACAAAACTGGCTACCCACATAATGGGTGTAAACCAGCTAAGAAACGTCGCGTATAATTATTTAGGGTGTAGAAATGGCAAGATATACTGGACCAAAGTGTAAATTAGCCCGGCGTGAGGGCAGTGACTTAGACCACAAAAGTGGTGTTCGTTCGCTTGATTCTAAATGTAATTTAGAGCAACAGCCAGGGCAACATGGTACTAAAAAAGGGCGTTTAACAGATTATGGCGTTCAGCTTCGAGCAAAACAGAAGTTGAAACGTATCTATGGCGTTCTTGAAAAGCAATTTAGAAGTTATTACAAAAAAGGTGCCTCTCAAAAAGGAAGTACTGGTGAAAACTTACTTAAGTTATTAGAAGCTCGATTGGATAACGTTGTTTATCGATTAGGTTTTGCTACAACTCGTTCTGAAGCACGCCAATTGGTTTCTCACAAATCAATTTTGGTAAATGGAACGATTGTTAACATTGCTTCTTTTCAAGTAAAAGCTGGTGATGTTGTAGAAGTTCGTGAAAAAGCCAAAGGGCAATCACGTATTAAAGCGGCGTTAGGTTTAGCTGAGCAACGCGCTGTGTGTGAATGGCTAAATGTTGACACAAAAGCAATGAAAGGTAGCTTAGCGGTATTACCAGAAATGGCTGACTTACCTGTTGACTATAATGTCCATTTGGTTGTTGAACTTTATTCGAAGTAAAGCCGGAGAGACGAATAATGTCTATTGAAATTAGTACAATGTTAACCCCAAAGGTTATTAAAGTAGAAGCAAATTACAAGAACCATGCAAAGGTCGTTCTTGAGCCTCTAGAGAGAGGTTATGGACATACATTAGGCAATGCCTTAAGAAGAATTTTATTGTCTTCAATGCCTGGTGCCTCTGTGGTTGAAGTGACAATCGAAGGGGTTGACCATGAATACAGTGCAATTTCTGGTGTTCATGAAGACGTTATTTCAATTCTTTTAAATTTGAAAAACGTTGCTATTTGTTTGAGTGAATCTAATGAAGCAACGTTGACGCTTAAAAAGTCAACACCAGGACCGGTAACGGTTGCTGATATTGAAGTTCCTCATAATGTTGAATTGATGAACCCAGACTTTGTCATTGCAAATCTAAATGAAAAAGGCTCATTGAACATGACCATGAAAGTGGTTCGTTCTGTTGGCGCGAACATTCCTACAAGCATGGATGAGGATGATGACTTTGAAGCTGAAGAGAGCTCTATTGGTGTACTGAAAATCGATAATACTTTCTCTCCTGTTAAACGAGTCTCTTATTCAGTAGATAGTGCTCGTGTAGAAAACAGAACAGATTTGGACAAGTTAACGCTTGATTTACATACCAATGGCACGATTGAGCCTGAGGAAGCAATACGTATTTCAGCAACCATTTTGCGTCATCAATTAAATGCTTTTGTTGATCTTAAATTTGAACAACAAGAAAATGAAAAAAATGCGGAGCCAGAATTCGATCCAATTTTGCTTCGACCAGTTGATGATCTTGAGTTGACAGTTCGTTCTGCAAATTGTTTGAAAGCTGAAGATATCTATTTTATAGGTGACTTAGTTCAAAAAGCCGAAGTAGATCTCCTAAAAACACCTAATTTAGGCAAAAAATCATTAACTGAAATAAAAGATGTTTTAGCGTCGCGTTCGTTGTCTTTAGGCATGAGAATAGACAATTGGCCACCAGAAAACCTTGGCAGCTAAAACAAACGTAACTTGGAGTATTGAAAATGCGTCACCGTAAGTCAGGTAGAAAGTTAAACAGAAACAGTTCACATAGAACTGCGATGTTTAAAAACATGTCTTCATCATTAATTGAACATGAAATCATTAAAACCACATTACCAAAAGCAAAAGAGCTTCGAACAGTATTAGAACCTCTTATTACTTTAAGCAAAGAAGATACCGTCAGTAAACGACGTTTAGCCCTTAGTCGTTTAGGTAGTCGTGATGCGGTTCAAAAATTGTTTAATGAATTAGGTCCTCGTTTTGTATCTCGTCCTGGTGGCTACTTAAGAATTCTTAAGTGCGGCTTTAGACCGGGTGATAATGCACCTATGGCTTTCATTGAGTTGGTTGATCGCGCAGACGCGATTGAAGCAGCAGAAGAAGCTGAAGAAAAATAAGTCTATTTAAAGCATAAAAAAGCCAGGCAAGTCCTGGCTTTTTTTCGTCTATTACTTTTATAAAATAGTTTGATAAATTTTACATCTCTATTGATGTTGGAAAAAAGAAAGGCAATTACTTTAAGAAACAATTACGTATTCTCCGGAGTATTTAGAGGTTACTGTTGGAGCATCTTTTCAATGTGAATGATTAACGTTGATTTATTAATAATCTATAGATATGATTGCTTATTAATTTTTATTTATATTAAAAAAGTAAGCTAAAAAAGGGTTTATTTTAAGGAAGAAACATGGATTTATTGGCTACAAAAAAGGTGTCTTATAACAAGCTGCAATTGTTATTAGTTAGTTTTTTAGGTTTATATTTTGAATTATTGGTAATTAGATACCTTGGTTCTGAAATAAGGATATTAGCATATTTCACTAATGTGACATTAATGAGTAGTATCCTTGGCCTTGGCTTAGGCATGCTGGTGCAGGAGGCACAACAATTCAAACCCCATACTTTTTTGCTGCTAATTTTCACCCTACTTGGCTTGGTTTTTTTCATACACGGCGGCAGTATTCATTTTCCTTTAACGAGTAGCGAACACTTTATTTGGAATGGATTATCCCGAGAAGGTACCACCTCTATAGTACAATATGTTTCGGTAATTGCCTTTTTTAGTGTAAACACACTACTGTTTATTCCATTAGGCGGTTTAATAGGGCGTTATTTTGATAGGCTTGATAACCTTACAGCTTACTCAATTAACATCGTAGGGTCTTTATTGGGGATTGTTGCATTTACCCTAATGTCTTATTTAAACATACAACCTCTTTGGTGGTTTATCAGTGGTATTTTAATTTATGTTATTTGCGTTAGAAATAATAAGTCTACGGTCTTAAGTTTGACGGTCATTGGAACAGTTATTTTTACAATGGCTTTTGTCTCTTATAATAAAAACACTTTCTGGTCTCCTTATTATAAAATTAATTTGTCAAAAGATGTTTCAGATGGCGCTTTATCCCAAGATCCTGCTAATAAAGGTTTTACTTTATTTGTAAACGGTGACTCGCATATGCAGACACTGGATCTCTCAGGTCGGTTTGATCAAATTCCTGAAATTAAGAAGAGACGGTTAATTTATGATGCACCTTATGAATTTGGCTCTCATGATTCAGTTTTAATTGTTGGCGCTGGCACAGGAAATGACGTTGCTGCAGCCTTAAGAGCTGGTGCAAAACACGTTGATGCGGTTGAAATTGATCCACTTATTATTAAATTTGGTCGTTTCCACCCAGAAAAACCTTATGAAAGTGAAAAAGTAACCATTTATAATACGGATGCTCGTTCTTTTTTAAAAAATTCAAAAAAACATTATGATAAAATCATTTTGGGCTATTTAGATAGTCATACGTTATTTTCAAGCATGAGCAGCTTACGCTTGGATAACTTTATTTATACAAAAGAATTTTTCACTATTTTAAAGTCCCACCTAGAAGAGTCAGGGCTTCTTTCTGTCACGTTTACCGTGCATGAGGCTTGGATCGCAAACCGCTTATATTCTTTGTTTAAATCCACTTTTCCTTCTGAACCCATTATCTATCAAGGAGGAGCTGATTCTTCTAAAGGTACTGTTTTTTTAGGAAGTAAAAATGTAAGTAACATCAAGTTAGATTATTTAGATTTTAATCCTGTACTTAAAGGCAGTAAAAATCATAGCTGGATTTATCAATCTAAAGGTGGCTACTTAAATCCAAATGTTTTTAGTATGACAGATAACATTCCATCGGATGATTGGCCGTATCTTTATTTGAAAGATAGAAAAATTCCATTAAATTATTTTTTACCACTGCTTATTATTTTAATCTTTTCGGTTGTATTCATAAAAACAATTGGTGGTAAATCATTAAAGCTGGACATGCCTTTCTTCTTTTTAGGAGCGGCTTTTTTATTGATTGAAACAAAAGCAATTACTGAATTAGCTCTATTTTTGGGATCTACGTGGTTAACCAATGCATTGGTAATAGGTAATATTCTCATCCTTATATTAATTGCAAACTATCTTTCTAAGTTTATTACGCAAAATAAAATTAAGTGGATTTATGGTTGTTTATTTCTCTCTTTAATCATCCCTTTAATATTTCCTATTAACAGTTATTTAAATGTAAACAGTAGTATTAATATTTTATTAGCGTCCATTTTTCTTTGTATACCCTTATTGTTTTCGGGCTTAATCTTCGCGTTTAGACTAAGTCATAGTACAAAAGGATCTGCAGCATTAGGTTCTAATCTTATGGGTGCAATGTTTGGTGGAATGATTGAGTACTGCTCATTAATTTATGGGTTTAAAGTGCTTTATGTTCTTGCGATAGCTTTGTATGCACTTTCTTTTTTAACCATGAAAAAAGGCTGGCAGTTAAAAGCATTTACGGCTTAATTCATATTGAAGAAATATCTGAATATAATCCCCATGAATCATCATGGGGGGAACTTTTTGCAGACTTAATCTCTATAATAAAAATATTGGCGTTAAAAAAATCTCAAGTATTATTGATATAACTTTTTGCTAAATTAGCGTAATGATTTGCGGAATAGGTCAGGTGCTCTAATTCATCTGTGGTTAATCGTCTGACTTTTTTAACGGGCTGGCCCATCCATAGGTAGCCAGACTCAAGGCGTTTTCCTGGGGGTACCAAACTGCCTGCTGCAATAAACGTGTGGCTTTCAATGTGACATCCATCAAGCAGTGTAGCATTCATACCGATTAAACAATAATCTTCAATGGTTGCTGCGTGTAGCATCACTAAATGGCCTATGGTATTAAAATTGCCAATCACTAAGGGTTTTCCGCCTGGTGTGTATGGACCATCGTGAGTGCAATGTAAAATGCTTCCATCTTGAATGTTGGTACTTTCACCAATACTAATTGTATTTACATCGCCTCTGATCACTGTGTTAGGCCAAATTGAACTTTTCTCACCAATGGTAACGTAACCAATGATGGTTGCAGTCTCATCAACATAGGCTGAGCCTGCAATGGTGGGTGCATGGCTTTTATAGGCTCGTATGCTCATGTAAGGGTTACCAGCTCTTCACCGCTGGTTGGATGAATGGCAATGGTATTATCAAAGTCTTGTTTGGTTGCCCCCATATTAATAGCAACCGCAAACCCTTGTAATATTTCATCGCAATCATGTCCAATCATATGTAGACCAATAATTTTTTCGTTGGCTCCTTGGCAAATAAGTTTCATGACGGTTGGTATCTTCGTTTTAGACAGGGCATAAAGCATGGGGTTGAATTGAGAGCGATAAACCGTAATGTCATCATATTGTTCATTAGCTTGCGCTTGTGTAAGCCCTAATGTTGCAATCGGAGGGTGTGAAAATACGACGGTAGGGATTGAATTAGCGTTTAACTTTGAATTAGGTTTATTATTAAATATTCGCTCAGAAAGTTGCCGTCCTGCTTTAATGGCAACCGGTGTTAACTCAGCCGCTTCTGTAATATCTCCTAACGCATAATGGTTTTTAAGCGTCGTGTTTTGAAAAGCATCTGTTTTTATTTTATTGTGCAAAGTTGTGTCAATGCCTACGCCATCAAGATTAATGTCATTAATGTTTGCATCACGACCAACGGCAAAGAAGATGGCATCAAATCCATCATAAGAACCTTTATCAAATGCTATGCAGCTAGCACTGCTTAAGGCTAAAGGAGTGTGAAGGGGATGAATGCTTAAGCCATCCTCTATGGATTGCTGGTTAAACTGGTTGCGAATATCGCAATCAAAATGGGTTAAAGGCATCTCTTTTCGGCAAAACAAATGTGTATCACTACCCAGGCAATTAAGAACGCCGGCTATTTCAACGGCAATGTAACCACTGCCTATGATGGCAACTTTTTTAGGTTGTTGCTCCAACAAGAAAAAATCATCAGAGGTAAGTGCGTATTCAATGCCAGGAATGTTGGGCTGTGATGGCTTGCCACCTGTTGCAATAATCACATGCTCAGCATGATAACGCTCATTATTTACAGTGACTAAATTTGGCGCTGTTAATTTACCAAATCCATTAATATGAGTTATGTTTAGCGACTCAAACCGTTTAGCATAAAGCCCGCGCAATCGCTCAATGTATTGATTGCGAGACTGTTTTAATGCAGGCCAGTTGATAGTATTTTCTTGCTCGCTAAACCCATAATCTGGAGACGTCTTCAACATGGATTGTATGTGAGCGGCATACCACATAACTTTTTTTGGCACACAGCCAACATTAACGCAGGTGCCGCCAAGGTGTTGTTGTTCAATCACCGCGACTTTAGCGCCATGTGTTGCCGCACGTACGGCACTAGCAATACCGCCACTACCACCACCAATAACGATTAAATCGTAATTTGTTTGCATCTTTACATACTCATAAATCATGGAATAATAAGCAGTATACACCTCATTGCTGATATGTATGAAGCAGGCTTAAAGACTGTTAGAATGTTTTTTTATGCCATGGAAAGCATCTTGCTAATGCGATATTTAATTCAATTTTTCACAATGACTTTTTTAATAAACTTTATGGCTTTTACGCAAGCTAAACCACTAATGGAAACGATTTCTTACTCGCAAGCCTGTGTGGTTTATTCTTATGAAGAACCTTATCAGTATATTCAGGATAAAGCTGGAATTTCGGTCTATCAAGGCGTTGATATTGATATCTTATCTGCTATTTTAGGTCCGCAACGTGTCATCCATTACCAGCATCTTAATTGGGCTGATGGGTTAAAAGCGGTAGAAAATGGCTCTTGTGACTTTGTCTTAGGGGCTTTTTACTCTAAGGCACGAAGTGATTATGCTTATTTTTCTGTGCCTTATAGGAAGAGTTATGATAGGGTTTATCGACTAAAGGGCGTTGTGAACAAATATAAAACCATTAGCGATTTTTTAAAAAATAGAACAGCAGGGGTTAAGCGTTTAGGTGTACTAAAAAGCATGCGTTACACCAGTGATGTTTTAAACGTTTATATTCGCGACCACCCTTCGAAATTTATTTTCTTAACTAATGAAAGAGAGTTAATTCAACAGTTAATTGAAAATAAAATTGATGCTTTTTTTGGCGATAAAATGAAAATGGAATTATTGCTGTGGCGTAGTGGCTTCCATTCTAAAATTGTTGCGTCTGAAATTGATATGGGTTATCAACAAACACACTTTTTAATGAGTAAAAAAACCATTAGCTCTAAGTTTGCAAACTGGTTCAATTTTAATTTGAAAAAATTTAAAACAACACCAGAATACGACAGCATTTTTCGTACTTACAGCGTCCCCCTTTTCATTGGCATGTTAACCAACACGTTTGCCTACCATGTTCTTGAAATATTAGGCACTATGTTTTATGCCATTTCTGGATTGATTTTGGCAAGGGAAGCAAAATTCAGCTTAATAGGAGCGTTTATTTTAGCCATGCTGCCTGGGATTGGTGGTGGGGTCATGAGAGATTTGTTATTAAGTCGTGATCCTGTTGGGGTGTTAAGAACACCACTTTATTTTTTAACGGTGGTATTAACCACGCTTGCATTTTATCTGTTTATTCGAGCGCGTCGATATTTTAAGGTGCTTCATAAAATATCTGATTATTTTCATGATCATATGTTTGTTAAAGAATTTTCCATTGTTCAAGCAACGGATGCCTTTGGACTTGCCGTATTTACCATTATTGGGGTTATGGTGGCCGTTGAAGTGCAAGCCACGCCGCTTTGGCTTTGGGGGCCAACCATTGCCGTGCTTTCAAGTACGGGAGGCGGTATTGTGCGTGATTTCTTTATGGGACGTGGGTTGGTAAGAACTTATTTTTATGAGACCTCGTTTATTTGGAGCAGCTTTTTAACGTTTTACATTATGTGGCATACACATAACATTTCAGCAAATGATGTTTCAAATGTGATCCTTATCACGTTGGTCGGTATTTTATTGACGCGCATAGCATTTTTAAAAAGTGGTAAGCTCACAAAAGATTTTTGGAGTTAACTAGGGGGTGTAGACAATTCATTTTGAAATGCTTGAGTTAACGGGAATTTGTCCTATCTTTTTAAAACTCATTTGAAATGCATAAAAGGGATCCGGCCACTAAGCTAAGATGTACTTAACTTACGCGTTTGATACTCTCACCCATGCTTTCGCTTTTAAATGATTTTATAAACAAATATCACTAAAGCCAATCAACGCCTTCACTTCAAAACGAATGGTCAACACGCCCTTGGGGCAACGGATAATTCGTTCCCTAGCACTCGCATTAAGGAGTTCTTTTAATTATGACGAAAATAGTATTAATTGGACCTCGTGGCTCAGGAAAAACTGCGTTAGCAATTCGTTTATCAAAAAATGAGTTTAATTCTACTCAGACTAAGCAAACTGGGACTCAATTTTTTCAAAGAAATATCGCTTCGCTTGAAATCAAGCAGATACAGTTAGACTTTTGGGATGTTGAGTGTCGTGAACAAACAATGAAAATATTTCTGGAGTCGGCTGATATTGTTTTGTGTCTTTTTTCTTTGTCAGACAGCAATTCATTACGGCGATTAAAAAATGAAATTTTGGCAAAAGAATCGTTAAAGACTTTGCTTAGAGTTTCTAATGCGATTTGTTGCTTAGTGGGTACGCATTCTGATTGCCCGCACAGAGTTACTCAGCAAGAGATTACTAACGTATCAGCAGAAGCTAATCTCCAATATTTTTCTATTAGCTCTAAAACGGGGCTTCATAGTCAAAGTCTACTTTCTTTTTTGCAACAAGGCAGCATCACGTTATTTAGGGATAAATTAGCTCAGTGTGAACAGTTGAAAAGTGAAGACTTATTTTCACAAAAAACTAAATACAACCTACGTTTAACAAGCGCAAAGAGTGAAGGTGAATACTTATGGCGTGATCATAAAACAGCAGAACAAAACATACGAACTGTTTTGCATGATTATGCCTTAGCTAATAATGGTTGGCATTTAGTGTCATCTCAACATGCCAATCGTCACCATACCTGGCAAGTCGATCAAATTGTTAGACAAATTGATATTGGTGAGTTGTCAAACGTGGCTGATATTTTTACAGCTTTAGAACAGATTAAAGGGCTAAAAAAGGACGGCGCTTTAAGCTTAAGACTCACCTTTTTAACCCAGAAGTTAGGGCTCAGTAATAATGATGAAGAGGTTGAAATAGAAGAAATTGATCCCGTTTCACAAGGGCCACTAAGTTGTTGTCGTTTGTTTTTCGACCTTTAAGTGCTAGGCCGTGTTGATAATTCATTTTGAAGCGCTTGAGCCAACTGGATTTTTAAACAGATATCACTAAAATCAATCGACTCAAGCGCTTCAAAACGAATTGTCAATACGGCCTAATGGAGCCTAGGTGCGTTTTTCTATTTTCCATGGTTTCAACACTTTGTAAAATGCTGTGCTCTGCAATCACGCGAATGATTGGTAGTTCCATCATTGGTTGATTATTAAAGAGCGCACAAGTGACAACCAAAGCATCTTTCCATAAATATTCATTATGCCTAGCGCTAGGTTTGGCCCATAAGGCTAACCATAGGAAGTGTTCGAGCCATTGCTCACGGCGTGCTTCAAAGTATTGTTCAATAATGGTTGGTAAGGCATTTGATACGTGGCACTGTTTAATACCATCAACAAAGGTACAAAATTGATTGACCAGTCTATCGAGCTCGGGGCTCTCGTCATACCAAGATTCAGTAAATTTGTATTTTCGATACCAATTATCACTACGAGCAAATGATTTCTTCTGATAGGCAGCATCTATGACAGGATGCTCGACTAACAGTTGCTCAATGGTTTGCTCAATTTGAATGGGTTGCGCTTGCCATTGTGAGCCTGTGATCTCTTGGAGTTCTAATAAATTTAAATGAGGGACAGCATCGATCTTTTGCGCTTGATGGATGTGATCAGCAATGAGCGTATCAAGGTAGTTTTGGTCAATTTTTTTAACGAAAAAGTCACCATACACACTGTCTTTGGCGTAATTTTTAGCCTCTGCTTTTGACATAATAGGGCTAAGCCAAGTATCTTTTATGCCATAATAACGTTTTACTAAAAGTCCGGCTGCTTGAAAACCTTTCTTGCGTTTAACCAATAAAAAAATTGCTTGAGCGCCGGTACCATCCATTTCAGTTGCATGAATTTCACGGATTTCTGCTTGTCGGAGATCGGCAAATGGGGCGCTTTTTTTTCGCTGTTCATTAATTAAAAGTTCAATGGCACCTTTTTCAACCTCAGGCAGCCAGTGGCGGATCATTAATAAACGAGACATGCTCTCACCAGGCAATATAATGTCTTCAAAAATAGCGCCAGCATGTTGAATGATGGTATCTCTAATTTCCATGGTTGGATGCAGTAAAAATAAGATGGCTGAGTTCGTCGCTTTGGGCATATTAAAAGTTAATAACTCTTTTAAAAACGAAGGAAAGTAGTCTTGGGGTAATGCGTTTGTTTGCGATAAAAAAAGCTCGGCAATTTCAAAATCAGTCGCATCACTGTTATCAGACAGTAATTGTTCAACAATGACTTGTTGATGTTCTTGAGCTTCATCATCGCCTTGGCTCTGGCTCATAACTTCGAGATACTTTTCTTTTATTTCTTCTGTGACAGTAAGTTCGGCATCAAAAAATAAATTAATGACCGCGAGCCAACACGCATTGTCAGGGTATTGTTCAATTAAGCTTAGTAAGGTTGTTTGATAACGGGTAAGTAGTTCATCTGCCCAACGTTGGAATTGCTCTTGTGCTAATTTAACTTGAACTAAGCATATCTCAATGAAGTGGAGGCTGGCCATTAATTGAGGTGATGGTTCTAACGAAGCCGTATCCTCAGTGTCATCAGAGGACGATTCTGTCTTAGGAAGTAATGACATTACGTCAATGCCGTATTCTGGTTTTTGACTAATCGCATCATAGAGCTCAGAAGCTAAAGGTGTATTTTTATCTAGGCACTCTGTCAATTGTTCTAATAATACGTCAATGCTAGTAGTTAAAATGGTCATGAAGCCTCTATAGTACGGGGTTTTCCTGTCTCATCAATTGCAACGCAAACAAATAAACCTGTGGTTACTTGATGGGCGTCATTATCAAGATGATGGGTAACCCATACATCAATTTGTATGTCCATGGATGAGCGGCCTTGTTTTAGCAGCTTTGCATAACAAGTCACTACGTTGCCAACTTTCACAGGTCGCATGAAGGACATGGAGTGTATGGCAACCGTAACAATGCGTCCTTTGGAATGTTTTTTTGCAAGTATGCCAGAGGCGAGATCCATTTGTGCTAAAAGCCAACCGCCAAATATGTCACCATTGGCATTGGTGTCCGCAGGCATGGCCAGCGTTTGTATGGTTATCTCGCCTTCTCTTTTTGTCATTATCGTATCCTTTCGACGTAAATTTAGCTTGTTAGCCTTTCAGTTTTGAAAACGCATCGGCCATAGCGCTATTAAGCACTGGTTGAATTTTAACTTTAGGCTTTGGTTTTGCTTTAACTGGCTTGACCGTTGCGCGCTGTGGTCTAATGGTATTTTTTGGCTGTTGTTTCATTTCTTTTTTTGCTTGACGTGGCTGCTCAGGGCTGTCTTGTAATTTTAGAGACAAGCCAATGCGTCGTCGTTCAAGGTCCAGTTCAATAACTCTTACTTTAACAATGTCACCAGCTTTTACAACCATACGGGGATCGTTAATGAACTTGTTCGTCATTTCCGAAATGTGTACCAAACCGTCCTGATGCACCCCAACGTCAATAAATGCGCCAAAGGTGGTTACATTACCAACGACGCCTTCGAGGATCATACCTTTTTCTAAATGCGTAATGTCTTCAACACCTTCTTTAAAAACGGCGGTTTTAAAATCAGGTCTTGGATCGCGGCCTGGTTTTTCAAGTTCGGTAAGAATGTCATTAATGGTCGGTAGGCCAATCTCATCATTGATGAAATCCTGAGCATTAAGCGCGCTAATTTCAGTTTTATTACCAATTAAGTCATTCAATGACTTATTACTTTTTGCAACCATTTTCTCTACCAGCTCGTAAGCTTCAGGATGAACCGAAGAGTTATCGAGAGGGTTGCTTGAGTTAGCAATTTTCAAAAATCCAGCGGCTTGTTGGAAGGTTTTTTCACCCATTCGAGGTACGTCTTTTAATGATTCTCGTGTTTGAAAAGGACCATGTTCATCGCGGTGCTTAACAAGATTATTTGCCATCGATTCACTCAGGCCAGCAACGTATTTTAAGAGTGCACTTGAGGCTGTGTTTAAATCGACGCCAACGGCATTAACACAATCTTCGACAACGCCATCAAGGCTGCGTGACAAACGAATTTGGTTAACATCGTGTTGGTACTGACCTACGCCAATGGATTTTGGTGTGATTTTAACAAGTTCTGCTAAGGGATCTTGCAAGCGCCTAGCAATTGAGACGGCGCCACGAATGGTTACGTCTAGATCTGGAAATTCTTGCGCTGCCAAGGCGGAAGCAGAATAAACAGATGCCCCCGCTTCGTTAATGACTATTTTTTGCAAATTTAAATCGTTATACGTTTTTAGTAATTCGTTACATAACTTGTCTGTTTCGCGTGAGCCAGTGCCGTTGCCAATACTGATAAGCTCAACATTGTATTTCATAATTAATTTGGCAAGTTCAGCAATGGAATCATTCCATTGATTTTGAGGCGGCATAGGATAAATCGTTGTGTAATCTAACACTTTTCCTGTTGCGTCAATAACAACCACTTTTACACCTGTTCGTATGCCTGGATCTAAGCCTATGGTTACCTTATTACCTGCTGGAGGTAGTAATAATAAATCTTTTAAATTTTTAGCAAACACATCGATTGCACTTTCTTCAGCGCTTTCTCGAAGGCGATTAACCAATTCTAATTCTAATTTTGGATTAAGCTTTATTTTCCAAGTCCATTCAACCGTTTGGTTTAGCCAGGTGCTGTTTTGCGCTGAATAGTTAATGTTAAATTCATTGGCAATTTTTTCAATGCACTGGCTGTCATCGTCTAATTTTAAATTTAATGCTAAAAATCCTTCACGACGGCCGCGAAGTAATGCCAGGGTGCGGTGCGAAGGTATTTTATTTAGTGCTTCATCAAACGAAAAATAATCAGAGAATTTTTTGGCTGCTTTCTCTTTGTCTTTACCTTTTAACACCGTGGAATAAAATCGAGCTTTTTGCCACATCTGATCTCGCAAAGCTTCGAGTAAATCAGCACTTTCAGAAAACGTTTCCATTAAAATGTGACGAGCGCTTTCTAAGGCTTGCTCTATATCAGCAATGCCTTTTTCTTCAGAGACATAGTTTGCAGCCAGTTCTTCAGGGGAGGCTTCTGGCGTATGCCATAATGCTTCAGCCAGCGGTTCAAGGCCTGCTTCTCGTGCTAATTGTGCTTTGGTACGACGTTTTACTTTATAAGGTAAGTAAAGATCTTCTAGCTTAGTTTTAGTAATGGCAGCGAGAATCTTTGTTTCCAGTTCGGGCGTTAATTTTTCTTGTTCCTTAATGGCGCCTAATATGGTTTCTTTACGTTCAGAAAGTTCACGAAGATATGATAAACGCTCGTCTAACGTACGCAATTGTGTGTCGTCCAAGCTACCGGTTTTTTCTTTTCGGTAACGTGCAATAAAAGGAACCGTAGCACCTTCATCAATTAAGGATACGGCTGCATTCACTTGCGCTGTATTAACGTTTAATTCTTTAGCAATTTGTTCGGCAATAGACGCCATAAGATTCAACACTCTATATGATTTATAAGAATTCGTTGCGCAGCATTATACCAAACATCGTTAAAGATGCGAATTTTTAAGTTAGCGGAAGTTCTTGCTTTTTTTATGCAATAGTGATTATTATTCGAACATCAATTTTAAAAGGGTTTGAGCCTAGTGAACTGGCAAACTTCAATAGCGACAGGATTTAAAGATCCTAAGCGTCTACTAATGTTTTTAGAACATGATTCGAGTACTTTCTCAATGGCTGCGGATAAGCTATTTCGTACGCGTGTGCCTTTATCTTTTGCTAATAAAATGAGGCGAGGCGACCTAAATTGCCCACTTTTACGTCAAGTGTTGCCGGTGTCACAAGAATTAGAGGACGCAGAAGGGTTTGTTAACGATCCTCTGCAAGAAGCCACCTTTAATCGAATGCCTGGTTTATTACATAAATATCATGGGCGAGTACTGGTTACCTTAGCTGGCAGTTGCGCAATTAATTGCCGTTATTGTTTTCGGCGTCATTTTGATTATAAAGACAATCAAATTAATGTAAGCCAGTGGCAAGCCATAATTGATTACATTCGGCGGGATGATAGCATTGGTGAAGTGATCTTTAGCGGGGGCGATCCGTTGATGGTGCAAACCAAGCGATTGGCTTCTTATATTGACTCATTAGAAAAGATCCCTCACGTGCATACGGTGCGGTTTCATACACGCATGCCAATTGTCTTGCCCGAACGCATTGATGAGGATTTTATTTCCTTAATAAAAACAACGTCATTAAACAAAGTCGTGGTTGTGCATGCGAATCATCCTCAAGAACTTTGCAATCAAACGAAACGCGCTTTTAATGATTTAAAGCAAAGTAATGTGATTTTGCTTAATCAATCGGTTTTGCTTCGCCATATTAACGATGATGCAGACATTCTTGCGGGTTTAAGTCACGCGCTTTTTTTACAAGGCGTCTTACCCTACTATTTACACAAGCTAGACAAAGTTAAGGGAACGTCTCATTTTGATGTATCACTGGCTCGCGCTCAGAAAATTCATCAATCACTTCAAGCTTTATTGCCAGGGTATTTGGTACCCAAGTTAGTACAGGAAAACTCAGGTGAAAAACACAAAACATTAATCATCTAAATAATACTTGTGCTGTCTCTTCATCCCCTGCAATTAAAGGAGTCCGTGCTATAATTTTTTTATGTGCTCCAAAAGGACAGTAAAAATGACAAAGTTGTGGCTTGGGATGATTTTATGTTTTTGTTTAAGCAGCGTTTATGCAGACGTTGCTGTTTTTGCTGGCGGCTGTTTTTGGTGTACGCAGACAGACTTTGAAAAAGTCCCGGGCGTGAAAGCAACACTGGTGGGTTATGATGGGGGCGTGATAAAAAATCCTACTTACCCATTGGTTTCAAGTGGCACAACTCGTTATGTTGAGAGCGTCCGTGTTCAATTTGACCCTAGCATGGTGACTTATAAGCAACTTGTTAATTATTTTTTTCATACCGTTGATGTAACACAAGCGAATGGACAATTTTGCGACATAGGCCCTCAATATCGAAGCGTCATCTTTTATTTGAATCCAGAGCAAAAAAAAGTAGCGCAGCAGGCATTAAAATCGTTATCAGAGCAGGTGCCAAATGTACAAACCGATCTTATTCCCAGTACTCATTTTTATCAAGGTGAAGACTATCATCAGCATTATGCGATTAAAAATCCGGTGCGTTATAAATATTATCGATGGAGCTGCGGTCGAGATAAACGATTGCAGCAGCTTTGGGGAGAGAAAGCCAAATGAATGAGCCATTTAAATTAGCAAGTCTCACCCCTTATCAGCGTCATATTTTATTAGATAAAGGGACCGATAAGCCGATAAATTCGGATCGTTACAAGCCAGAACAATATGGCACCTTTCTTTGCCGGGCATGCGGGCAAGCACTCTTTCGTGCCAATCATCAATTTCAATCCAGTTGTGGCTGGCCTAGTTTTGATAATGAAATTGTAGGGGCAATAAAAAAAGAAAAGGACGTGGATGGACAAAGAGACGAAATACTTTGTAGTCGCTGTGACAGTCATTTAGGACACGTCTTTGAAGGGGAGTATTTAACGGTTAAAAATTTACGTCATTGTGTGAACGCAACGTCGTTAGATTTTGTGACGGATACTGCTATTTTAAGCAGCAGTGAAATTATTATTGCGGGCGGATGTTTTTGGGGCATTGAACATTTAATGTCACTTGAAACTGGCGTCGTTAAATCGGAGTCTGGTTACATCGGCGGACAATCTGAGGCGCCAACGTATAATGAAGTCTGCAGCGGCAGCAGCGGACACATTGAGGCTGTTCGTGTTGTTTTTGATGAAGCAATCACGTCAACCGATGCTCTTTATCGTGTCTTTTTTGAATTGCACAATCCCTTTCAATACGACGGGCAAGGGGTGAATCGTGGCAGTCAGTACCGAAGCGCTATTTTTACTTATTCTTCGGTGCAGTCATCGATAGCAAACTCATTAATATCATTGTTAAAACAGACTCACAAGCAAGACGTTAGTACGCTAGTTTTGCCAATAACAAACTTTTGGCCAGCAGAAGAGTCTCATCAAAATTACTTTACTAAGCACCCGAGCAGCGCGCAGTGTCACCGAAGAACGGAGAGATTTGTTTAAAAGGGAAAGGGGGCTTTTTAAGTATGGCTGAATATTGAACTGATGGGGCGCGTCGGCCCAGTAGAACATCGAGCTTACAATATGTTTTACGGAAAGAGGGCAATCAAAAAAAGACGTTATTTCACCTAAAAGAATAGGTGGTCCGCCTGAAGTATCGAAATTAATCGAAGGATGAGCTCATTTAGAGAACTTTAATTTTTCAGATGAAGTAAGTAGGAATAGAGGCTTATCGCTTTAGGGGCTGTTGATAATTCTTTCGCTGCCAAACGTAGGAAAAGGTGCCATCCTTGGCAATGACCTTTATCGACCACTAGACTGAATACTCGGTTGTGGTTCTTTTTTGGGAGGTGCACCGCAGTCACTGTCTTGACTTATTTGTAAAGCAGTCTCGCGGTGCTGTTTGTGCCTCATTTGTCCAGATGTTAATTTTTTACCATACGCATTAGAACCGTTATCTTCATTTTGTTGAAAAAATTTGTTATTTTTCATATTAAAGTCGCTTTTTTTTGATTTTATGATGATGCCTTGTTATTAGATTTAATCTAACCGTCAAAGTCATAAAAGGCAGGGAACCTTTAAAGGTTCGTTTATAACGCGCGCAGTATATTGACGGGCGCGAATTATGATTTAATTATGAACGACCGTCAAGTTTCTTGTCTTTAATAATCCTTTATGCGCATTCTAAAGAACAAAATGAAACCGACTAGACTGAACATAATGGCAGGCAAGCCCAAAGGCAAAGTACTGGCAACATGATCGTTAATCACTATGAGTCCTGTGAAAGAGGCAAATAGAAAGCGAAGCGTGCCGCCAAGTGCGGCGGCAGTGCCAGTATGTTCGTCAAAAGGTGTCATGGCGCCGCCATTACCAGCGCTCATACAAAACGTACCGCCAATGCCGATTAATAGCATGGGATAAACAAAACCATGTAAAGTGAGGCCATTCACGAAATACCAACTTGCCATCCATATGCCGCCTAAAAGGGTAATAAACAAGCCTAATAAACAAGTTTTATAAATACCCAATTTATCCACCAGTTGACTGCATAAGGCGCTGCCTAAGAAAAAGGACAGTCCCATATAGAAGAAGTAATAGCCGTATTCGTGTTGCGGGATGTTTAGATCGCGGATAATCAAATAAGGTGATAATGCGCAAAATAGATAAAGGTAAGACAAACCAAAGCAAGTAACTGCGGTGTAGGTTAAAAAAGTCTTATCGTGAAAAATAAGTTGGTAGGTTTGCCAGGTGTCCTTTAGAGAAAGTGGTTGTCTATGTTCCTTTGGTAATGTTTCAGGCAAAAAGAAATAAAGGGTAATGAAGTTTGCCGCTGCAATGATAAGCAAGCTCAAAAAGGTTGAGCGCCAACCAAAATAAATGTCTAAATAACTGCCTATAAACGGGGCAAACATGGGGGAAAAAGAACTTAAGCCGTTTAAGTAACTGTAAATTTTTGCTGATTGTATCCCTTCATAACAGTCGCGAACGATGCTAAACCCCAAAACCAATAAACCGCAACAGCCAATGGATTGAATGATACGAAAACCGATTAAAAAATACGGTGAGGGGCTGAGCGCGCACAAAAGGCTGCCAACTGCAAAAATGCAGGTAACCACATATAATAATTTTTTTCGGCCATAGGTATCCGATAATGGGCCGATGATTAATTGCATTAAGCCCGCGGTTAGCATGAATAAATTCAAGGTAAGCAACATAACGTTATCGGACACTTGATAGCAATGCGTCATGTGCGGAATGGCTGGAACGTATACGTCCATAGCCAATGCCAGTGCACTTACCATGGGGGCAAGCATTAATGTTAATCGAAAAGGGGAAGGGATTTTCATTTTAAGAAGGTCTACTTTTTTTATTAATAAGTACTAAGCCGAGCAGGATAAAGCCAATGGCAGCAAATAAGCTTAGCGTTAAAGGTTCACCTAAAAAGACGGAGCCGAGCACAATAGCATAGACAGGAAGTAAATAGGCGGTCATGGATAAAATCACCGGTCCATCTTTGTCTAAAATTTGATAATACATAACGAATGCACCGACAGTGCCAAGCAAAGCCAAACTAAACAATGAGAGAAGCGTTGTGTTTGATGGGCTTAGTAGAGTGAGTGAGGGCTCAAAAAAGAACGCGGCTATGCCGGTGAGTAAGGTAGCAAAGCTTATTTGTATGGTTGGAATGATGAGGCCGCTGATCCCTTTAAGATTTTTTTTAGCATAGACAATGCCGATGGCGTAACACATTGATGCTGAGCCAACACCTAATAGACCAAACGTATCTGCAGCGATATTATGATCTAATACCGTAGGCATCAGCAAAATTAAAAAACCAACAAGGCCTGAAAGCACGCCACTGAAACGGCGCAAGGTGATCCGTTCACTTTTTATTAGAAAATGCGCTAAAAAAACGGTGCCTAAAGGTACGGTGCCATTAATAATTCCAGCAAGCGCACTGTCAATGTGTTGCTCAGCAATACATATCAAGCTAATGGGCAAAGCCATTGAAAAAATGCTCATAATAAATAAATGAGCAAGAGTCGTAGGGCACTTAGGAATCTCTAACTTTTTAACTAAAACTAACGTCCATAGAAAAATACTGGCAATGCCAAAACGTAAAAATGCTAGGCTAAGTGGCGGCATATCCGTTAAGCACACTTTAATAAAGAAAAACGAAGGCCCCCATAAAGAGCCTAATAATAAAACGCGTAATAGCGTTTGGTAGAGTGGGCTTATCATTGAAATCACCTTTTTTCATCACGATAGGCTAATGCTTTCATACCAGCAAGCATAATTTCGAGATAAATTAAGACGAATGTTGTCCAAACTATTGGAAAAACGTACAAAAATTCGTTAGAATACATAGGCACTTTTATCCCTGCCTTCATGGTAATAATTTCTTTGATTAAAAGCAAATTGAACGCCACAGGTCTGATTAGATAGTATAACAAACAAACAAAGAGAGAGAGAGAACGGTATGTTCCAAAAATTTAAAGACAGCCTCACACGTGCCGCAGCACTGGCGTCCTTAACCTTGATTTTATTGGCACTGCCGGTTCAATACAGCGCTGCATCCACAGGAAAGCATCATAAGTCTCACATTGATGCGTTGTATTTGGATAATTTGTATCCTAAATACCCTCAAGCAACTCCGCCAAAAGGGGTTAAAGAAAGGCTGGTAAAAAAAGGCGAATACCTTGCTAAGTTGGGCGATTGCATTGCATGTCATACCAACGTTAAAGCAGGCGGAAAATCTTATGCCGGTGGTTTACCCATTGATACCCCGTTTGGTCGTTTCTATTCACCCAATATTTCGCCAGACATCGAGACAGGCATTGGTAAATGGACGGAAGAAGAGTTTATTCGTTCACTTCATGAAGGAAAACGTAACGATGGCGCTAATTTATTCCCCGTTTATCCTTATTTATACTTTGCAAAAGTAAGTAAGCAAGATGCGCGCGCTTTATATGCGTATTTCATGAGCATTCCTGCCGTAACGCAAGAAAATCATGCGCTAGGCTTTCCGTTTAATATGCCGGGTTCTCGTCTGTCACTTTTAGGTTGGAAAATGTTGTTTTTTGGCGCTAAGGAGCGCGAGCAATATAAATATAAACCTGAGAAGTCTAAAGAGTGGAATCGCGGTGCGTACATTGTACAAGGGCTAGGGCATTGCGGTATGTGTCACACGCCGATGAATGTGTTCGGCTCACCGAAAAATGAATATTTTCTAACCGGTGCCTTCATTGATGGCTATTGGGCGCCAAATATTTCAAGCGAAGGCTTACGAAGCAGCTCACGCTTAGAAGTTGCAGATGTGTTTAAGAAAAGTGTGTTGCTCAATAACGCTGGCCCGATTGCTGGCCCCATGGCAGAAGTGAATCATAACAGTTTAAGCCACTTAATACCGTCAGATCGTTTGGCCATCGCGACGTATTTAAAAACCGTCGTTAGTCGTGAACGCATCGGTGTACAAGAAGCGTCT
>CAWVYD010000011.1:0-18232 GCA_963934185.1 uncultured Legionellaceae bacterium
CTGATGCTATTGATTTTGCCTTTAGATCGATCATTCAAATTTGATATAGCTATAATGGGAGGAACTTAGCGCCATAAATTGCGGTTTTGATCGTGTTCTTTTAGGCGCCATAAGTCTTATTATTGCTTGTTCATATTTTTGCTCGCCTCTTTAATCGCGGCGAGTACGTTTAATTTTAGGAGTTTTTTGTGACATTGTTTAAATTATCATTATTATCCGCCAGTATTTTATTATCTCAACAGGCATTTTCTTTAGAAGCATCCGACGTGACGGTTAAGCAATTAATGGCGCGCACGATCAAGTTAGAGCAAGCGTTAACACAACTCAAGCGAAAGCAAGAAGCATTACCAGCACAGGTTCAAGTAACCAAAGGCACTTTGAACACGCCGGCAGGTTACATTTCAACACCGCTCAGCGTGCATACGCTGGCAGGCAAACAAGACGATGTTACGTTTAGCCCAAGCGCTTTAATGGCAGGTGATTACGTTTTAACATACATAGCCGGTATGCCAGTGGTCACCTCGCCTTATTTGGGGCAACGCCCAGCCTTTGATGGCAGTGACTTTATTACTAATATTTCAAGCATTAATCAGGACGTACGTTTGATGATGCATCGCAATGCGGTGTCTCGCGGTTTGAAAAAGTTGGGATACCCACAGCCTAACTCTCCCATTTTGGCATTAAGCGGTGCGATTGAGCCTGTCACTTGGCATTCAAAATCGTATGCAGGGAACAGCAGTTGGGACATGGATTTAGGTACGGCGAAGCTTGATATTGCTGCGGCATTAAATTCATGGGTTGAAGGATATTTCTCCTTCTCATATGATTCATCGCCACCGGCTGTCTCTGGCTCTAGAGTAAGTAATTCGTCCGTTCGTTTGGGCAAAGGATTTGTAAACATAGGTAATTTAGACCATTCCCCTGTTTATTTTACGGCTGGGCAATTGTATGTGCCGTTTGGGCGTTACAGTAGTTCCATGATCAGTGCACCTATCCCCATGGGCATGGCGCGAACCATGGCACGAACGATGATTGTTGGGTTTAGACATCAGCAAGCAACGGGCCTTTATGGCGCTGCCTTTGGTTTTAAAAGTGATACGACAAATTGTTCGCGTGCTACGTATGGTGTCAATTTAGGCTATGATTTTAATGCATCCTCTATGCGCGGCGAAGTCGGTATCAGCCTTATGAACTCGATGAATGAAGCGGGCGGCATGCAAAGCGCTTCTGGTTCAGCCGGTCAATTTGCAGGTTTTGGCGCAAGTGCATCAACAGAAGCCGTGAATAAGGTGCCTGCGATAGATTTACATGCGAATGTCAATGTGGATGCTTTTGGTTTTTCTGCAGAATGGGTTAGTGCGACACAAGCGTTTCGTCAAGTTGATTTAAGTTTTAATCAGCGTGGAGCAAAGCCGCAGTCGATTAATATTGAAGGTGCGTATACCTTTAAATTGAAAAACAAGCCGGCTTCGACGGGGGTTGATTATGGCTGGAGTCGGCAAAGTTTGGCACTAGGCTTGCCGCATCAACGTGTTTCAGCAGTGTTTAATGTTTCCATGTGGCGCGATACCGTGCAGAGCATTGAAGTGCGGCATGACATGGATTATGGCACAAGCAATCAAGCCGCTGGCGCTGGTAGTACCGTCAATAGAGTAGGCTCTGGGAAAAGTGCCAATACGGTAACTGCTCAGTTAGGTGTTTACTTCTAAAAGAACCTATGGGCGTTAAAAGCGCCCATATCTTATCTTAAAGAACTACGAATTTAGTCTAGTGATTTCTGTTTCAGGGAATAATTCAGGGTTGATGATTAAGTGAAAATTGGGGCTGTCTTGGTGATTGTTAGGAATTATCACATCGGCAGCATCAACGATTTTATTGGGCACTTTGGGGCTTAGGTTAATAGCGTTAATGAAGGTTTTGTGAAGGGGTAAATAGCCGAGTTTTTGCGTTTTTTGATCGAGTGTAGCAACGTATAATGTCTCATAAACCGGATCAGTGTGGTCGATGATGTTATTTTTATTTTTGTCGCTTTGCACCAACTCTTTCAAAGAGTGAACAAAGTGATAGGCGCCATTTTTTTTCATCATTAAAAATTGATGTGGCTGAGAGGTGCTATGAACGATTAGCGGATCATTATTTCCTTCAAATTCATTGTGAACCACCAGCAGCGTTTGAAGCGCTTGAGTGATATTAGGCGTGTTATTGGCACTGTGATTTAAAACGTAGGTACAAATCAGCATTAAGGCGGCGAGATACAGCAGAGAATACTTTAAAATGACGTTCCTTGTCATAATGTTGTTTCCTTTTTTTTAATGGAATCTGATTAAGTTTACATAAATCGGGACAACGTTGTTTCTAATAGGTATATTGTAATACAAGTCCTAACACTTATATAACCTCGAATGATGCATTTTTTTCGTTATTTTATTTTTTCTGTGTTTATATTTTTTAGTGTGCCTGTTTACTTATCACTGGCGGTGTTGTTGACCGTGTTTTTTTTATCTTCCTGGAAAAAAGAGATGAGTATTTGCATTGCTTCACTGTTTTTTCTTGCCAGTTATACGTCTTTTTTTTGGCCAGATGAGTTACCTTTTGCGCGAAACAACCAAGCAATGGTTGTGCGTGGGGTGATAGAAACAGAGCCAGTGATGAAGGGGCACTACAGTCAATTTGCCATTAAGGTCCGTCAATGCGGGCAAGATAAAACAAAATGTTTTTATCGATTTTTAATCAGTAATTATAAAAAAACCGCTGTTTTTCATTCTGGCGATACGTTAAGTGCCGTGCTCAAAGTTAAACAATTTCGAGACTATCAAACGCCTGGCAGTTTAGCTTATAGCGCCTTACAACGAGCCAAAGGTTTCTCGGGCAAAGGCTATTTACTGAAGATATTAACGTACCGATCATCAACGCCTTCTTTATTATTTAGGGTTCGTCAAAAATTATTAAGCATTACGAAGGTGCTTTATAAGCAGCCGTTCGCCAATGCATTAATGGCGTCATTATTAATTGGCGACAGGCAAGGCTTAAGCCGAGATGACAGGCAAACATTCCAATTAACGGGCACGAGTCATTTGATTGCCATATCTGGTTTGCATGTTGGGCTCATTGCGGTGGTAAGTTTCTTTTTGGTTTCATTTCTTTGGCGTCGATTTGCTTTTTTATGTGAGTGCGTAGCTGCGCATCGAGTCGGTGCTTTTGCGGCATTATTAGCCGCCTTTTTTTATTCATTGTTATCTGGTTTTGCCATTCCAACTCAGCGAGCGTTCTTAATGAGCCTTGTATTTTTATCGGCCAAACTTTTTAATAAAAAAACAAACGTGTGGCACAGTTATTTACTGGCAATGTGCTTGGTGTTGATGGTCAATCCTTTTTCAGTTTTCTTTGCTGGTTTTTATTTATCATTTCTTGCTGTGTTTATTTTAATTTGGTTTTCAAATCCGTCTAAATGGTTTTTTGTAACCGTGCAATTAAAAATTTGGCTACTGATGATGCCCGTGAGTTTGTATTTTTTTAAGTATTATTCTTTGCTAAGTATCCCGGCGAATTTGCTCGCCATTCCTCTGGTAAGTTTTATTATTTTGCCGTTAGGATTTGCATCGGTCTTTCTATCGGTTGTTTCAAACACCCTTGCTGGCGGCGTATCTTTAGTCATTTCTTTTTGCATTAAGGGCTTAAACTTATACCTTCACTTCCTTTTAACGTTTGATTTTTTAGGCCTTTATTTTTCGTTAACATCGATATGGACAGTGCTTATTAGCACGGTATTATTATTTTATTCATTGTGTGCAAGGCAGTGGAAAGTAGGGTGCATTAGCCTTTTTGTCATTGGCTTACTATTTTATCCCTATCGAAATACAGTTAAAGAACAAGAGGCGATGATTTCGGTATTAGACGTTGGTCAAGGTTTGTCGGTGTTGATTGAAACCAAAACACATGCGTTGTTGTATGATACTGGCGGGCGGTTTAGCAGCGGCTTTAATTTGGGTGACGCAGTCATTGTGCCATTTTTAATGCATCAAGGTATTTATCATTTAAATGCAGTGGTGGTTAGTCATGAAGACATGGATCACCGGGGCGGATTTGAGGCCATAACTAAAAAAATCAGAATTGATAAAACTTATCGAAACGGTAAAGCAGGGTTTGATGATTGTCATCATGCAAAAGGTTGGACATGGGACGGTGTGCATTTTTATTTTTTGCCTATTAAATCAGTCACACCACTAAGTCAAAATAATAAGTCATGCGTATTGATGATAGATAATGATGTGCAACGTGCGTTGTTACCTGGGGACATTGAAGCCAGTACTGAGCGGTTACTATTAGAGTCCGATAACACCCCCCTAAAAGCAGCGCTTTTAATTTCACCGCATCATGGTTCGAAAACATCCTCCAGCCCGCCTTTTTTAAAAGCAGTAGCAGCCAAGGTGGTTGTTATCTCTTCTGGGTTTAATAATCGCTATCACTTACCGAATGCATCGGTAGTTAAACGTTATAATGGACTAGGCATTAACACGTTTAATACGGCATATGATGGTTATTTTCAGTGGCGATTACCCTTTTTAAAATGAGGTTGCTTGCCATGTGGGCTCTGCTTCCGCCAAAGGTGCGCTTGGTAAATGAGTAAAGTTTTGTTGGCAGGGTAAATAAATGCTGTCTGGTGTGAATGGCTTAACGCTATCCGCCTTTATTGGCGCATCGCTTGGATATGGTATTGGAAGGTCATGAGACATCAATTCAAACATTTTTCCATTAATCGTTTGCTGCGCATGTTCCGGGCCTTTTTTTAACGCTCTTATGAGTTGAATCATATCGCTATTGGAATTTTTCCAGAAGGCTAAGCCATCACTGGGTCTATTTTTTATAACAATGGCACACTCGCGAATGGCTTCATTAATGGCGTCGATATTAAAATGGCGTGATCCTAACGTTTCTTTTTGTTCGTTGCTTAAGCAAAAGCGAGGATCATCTGCTAGGGCGCTGTTTGTATTGGTTGCTTGATTGATTAATGTTTCACCCCACTTTGAGGCAGCCAGGGCGATGCTTGCAGCAAGCATGCCTGTGCAGATTGCGCCTAACAGTGGATTCACAAGGTAGGAAGCAGCGATGATGGCGCCAAGCACGTAGCCTTGCCAAGCCGCTACCGCGCCAATGCTGAGTACTGCCGTATTGGCGACAAGATTCTCACCATTTATAAGTTCTTCCATGCGAAGGTATGTTTGACCTATGGGATAAAGTAAGGTGGCCGCAGTCTTTTCTAAAAGAGACAACATCAAATCATAAGAGGGTTCCGTCACGTGTTTATTTAATAAAGAAGGGGCTGCTAAGGCATCGAAATGGGACATGATGCCTGGCATAATCGACTCCACATCAGCAGGGAGAAGGCTTGTTTCTATTAGTGAAATGGGCAAGTTGAAGTTTTGAGCGTTAACAAGCATTGCATAATTTGAATCAAGGCTTGCAAAGCTTAAGGTGTTTGTTTGTCCTGTGAGGGGAGTTTGTCCAGTGTCAGACAACAGTTTAATAAACGGTCCGGCTTCAATTAAGGGTTGTTTATTAACCATTTGAGTATGATTCATTGCCTCTAATAATCGCGTAATGCGAGCATTCACTTCAGATGTCTTACTCGCTTTGTAAACCTCTTTAAAGCCACTGGCTAGGGCTAGAAAATGAATCTGGATGTTACTTGCTAAGGTTCTATTATCATCTTGGTCGCTTAATTCTTTAATTAAAGGTGTTGATAAAGGCAATTGGTTGGTGGTTATAAAGGATTGATAGTTTAAATTTAACTGGGCTAGAGTCAGTGGTTTGGGTATGTTTGTTCGGGGGTCGTTAGGTGAAAATAATAAACAGTCAATAACCTTGGAGGGCTCAATAAATGCTTGGTTATTTTTTTGTAAGGACTCATTCATTGTTTCGAGTAAGCATTTAAATTTTTCACTGATGGTTTCAATTTCAGCGGTTATCTTTGCGTTTGTTAAACTCATTATGATTACCCCATTGCCAGAACAAAGGAGCCACTGTTGAAAATGACTCTTTTGTATTTTGGTTTGTTAAGTTAGATTACATGACAGCAATATAACCTTCAAATATTAAGGCAACCTTAGGCGAATATTTAGTTAAACATTAAAAAGGAAATGCATGACATCGCCATCTTTTAAGACGTAAGTTTTTCCTTCTAAGCGAAACTTACCGGCATCTTTTGCGCCTTGCTCGCCTTTGCACGTAACAAAGTCATCGTACGCCATAACTTCTGCGCGAATAAAGCCTTTTTGAAAGTCGGAATGGATAACGCCAGCCGCTTCAGGTGCCGTTGCACCCCTATGAACCGTCCATGCACGCACTTCTTTAACGCCAGCAGTAAAATAGGTTTGTAAGTTTAATAACTTATAACCCGCTCGAATAACTCGGTTTAAGCCAGGCTCTTTTAAGCCTAAGTCTTCCAAAAAGGCATTTCGCTCTTCGTCATCAAGCTCAGATAATTCTGCTTCAATATTGCAGCTTATAGGCACAATCATGGCGTTTTCTTGCGCTGCCAGCTCAGTAACTTTTTGCAAAAATGGATTGCTATCAGTGCTGTCTTCACTCACATTAGCAATATAAAGCGTTGGTTTATGAGTAAGCAAGTAAAGTGATTTTACATAAACAGTTTCATTTTCATCAAACGCTAAGCTGCGCACAGGATCGCCTTCGTTTAAACATTTTTGAAGTCTTTCTAAAACACCCTTTTGAAAAACAGCTTCTTTATCGCCGCCACGAGCAATTTTAGCGCACTTTAGAAGGGCGCGTTCAACGGCTTCTAAATCGGCCAGGGCTAACTCAGTATTAATGACTTCAATGTCTGAAATTGGGTCAATTTTGCCTTCAACATGCACGACATCATCGTCTTCAAAGCAACGTACCACATGTGCAATGGCATCGGTTTCACGAATGTTGGCTAAAAACTTATTGCCTAAACCTTCACCACTTGCTGCGCCTTTTACTAGCCCTGCAATGTCTACAAACTGCATGGTAGTAGGGATCGTTTTTTGTGGTTTAACGATGTTTTCTAATGCATTTAATCGTAAATCTGGCACGGTAACCATGCCTACGTTTGGCTCAATGGTACAAAATGGATAATTTTGTGCTTCAATTTTTGCATTGGTTAATGCATTAAAAAGGGTTGACTTGCCAACGTTGGGTAACCCAACAATGCCGCATTTAAATCCCATGATGTGTTTCCTCAGTACTTTTATGTTTTAGGTATGCAATTGATGCATGGCTTTTTCAACGTCGCCATTAAGCAAAAGGGGGACAATGTCCACGGTTCGGTCAATGGCAGAAAGAATGGCTAATTTGTCTGTGTTGGTTGGTTTGCCGAGCACGTAATTTAGTACGTCGTCTCGATGTCCTGGGTGGCCAATACCAATACGACACCGGTAAAAATCTTTGGTGCCAAGTCGGCTGATAATATCACGTAAGCCATTATGGCCCCCATGCCCGCCTTTATTTTTTAACTTACAAATGCCGGGTAGAAGGTCTAATTCATCGTGTGCAATGAGAATGTTTTCTGCAGACAGTTTATAAAAGTTTTTTGCCGCTAACACGGCTTGGCCACTTAAATTCATAAAAGTATTAGGTAATAGCAGTGTAACGCCATTGGTTATAGCGACTTGACCAAAAAACTTTTTTTCTAATTTAAAGGACGCGTTGTGCATGTCTGATAGGGCTTTAATAAACCACTCGCCCGCGTTATGGCGAGTTTTCTCGTAAGCGCTGCCAGGGTTGCATAAGCCAACTATTAATTTAATGCCCATACTTTTCTCACTTTCGCATGCAAAAAAAAAAGCACTTAAACTTTAAATTTAAGCGCTTTTTAAGCCACAGCATAACGTGTTTTATTTATTCAGCAGCAGATGCTACTACAGCAGCTTCTTCATTATCATCATCTTTCTTGTTTGCATGAATACTTACAACAGGAAGGTTATGTGATTTTTCACTGATATCAGCGGTTAACTCAACGCCTTTAGGTAATACTAAGTCGCTAAGATGCAGTATTTGCTCAATTTCTACGTTTGCCATATCCAATTCAATGAATGAAGGTAAGTCTGTTGCTAGACATTTAACTTCAACTTCAGGCATTGAGTGAGACACTTGACCACCTAATTTCATTCCTTTAGAAATGTCTTCATTTATAAAATGAATGGGAACTAATTTTGTAATAACAGAATCTTTAGAAATTCTCAGTAGATCTGCATGTAAAATTTGTTGTTTGTAAGGATGTCTGTGTAAGTCTTTTAAAATGACATTTTCTTTTTTGCCATCAACGTCAACAGCAAACACGCTTGAGTAGAACGATTCACTTTCAAGGGCTTTGGTTAATTTATTATGAAGCAAAGAGATTGAAACAGGCTCTTTTTTCTCACCATAGATAACGGCAGGCACTTTATTTTCTTTAAGTCTTAGACGACGGCTAGAGCCTTTGCCCAAGTTGTTTCTCAACTCGGCTTGTAAGACAACTTGTTGTTCGGACATGGTTTTCTCCAGATTTATATAATTAGTAGGCTTTGAAATCACTTGCAATTAACGCAGTATTTTAGGCCAATAGTTGACAATAAGTGGCGCGAGTATACATTGTTTTTTATTAAACTTGAAGTTTATTTTACTTTTGCGTAAAATACGTCTCCTGTTTAGAGATTCTGTGAAATGTCTTATGTCACGCAAGGTGATGAAGTTGATTCCAGAGTCTAAATTTTTTTTGGTTCGGAGTAAGTGCGATGTACGCAGTAGTTAAATCAGGTGGTAAGCAGTACCGAGTAAAGCAAGGGCAAACCCTTAAGTTAGAAAAAATGGATGTTGAAGTGGGTGAAACCATTAAGTTTGATACCGTTCTTATGATTGCAAGCGAAACTGGCGACATTGAAATGGGTACGCCTTTATTAGAAACAGCCGTTGTTGAAGCACAAGTGCTTGCGCAAGGCCGTCATAAAAAAATTAAAATCATTAAATTTCGTCGTCGGAAGCACCACATGAAACAAATGGGACACCGTCAATATTTTACAGAAGTTGAAATTACAAAAATTGCTAAGTAGGAGATACAGAAATGGCTCATAAGAAAGCGGGTGGTAGTACGCGTAATGGTCGTGATTCGAACCCCAAGTATTTAGGTGTTAAGCGGTATGGTGGTCAAGTGATTGAAGCTGGAACCATCATTGTTAGACAACGTGGCACAAAATTTCATCCGGGAGCCAATGTTGGTTTAGGGCGTGATCACACATTGTTTGCAAAAGAAAACGGAACGGTATTATTTGCTGTTAAAGGTCCCAAAAACCGTCGTTTTGTTTCTATTATTCCTCTTGAAAGCGTTGAAGAAACGGCGGCATAGAGAAAACAATAGTATTGAACTTAAGTCTTTGATTTTACGGATGAAAACCTATAGATCAAAGGCTTTTTTTTAGCTTAAATTTAAGCTCTAATGCTTTGGTTCGGGTTTAACATAATTTTCGCATCTGAATTTTCAAAAGAGTTATTAAACATTGATGTTACGATTGAATAAACGCACTGCGGTACTCATGCTACAGCGCGCTTTTTCGTTTAAGTAACGTTGCGGATTGATGACTGCTTGGAATTGCTTGGTAGGATGTTCCCTTATGTTAAGCAGGTTCCTAAATTGGTTGTTGCGATGAAATTTATAGATGAAGCGTATATTCATATAGAAGCGGGTAAAGGCGGCGATGGTTGCTTGAGTTTTCGACGTGAAAAATACGTGGCAAAAGGCGGCCCAAATGGCGGCGATGGTGGTAATGGCGGTTCGGTATGGTTTGAAGCCTCCAAGTCACTCAATACCTTGGTAGACTTTCGTTATCAGCGTTTATACCGCGCTGAAAATGGGCATACAGGGCAAGGCAAAGAAAAAACAGGCAGAGCTGGTGAAGATCTAACCATTTATGTACCTTGTGGCACGCGGGTAATGGATGCTCAAACGAAAGAAATTTTGGCAGATTTAACCGATGATGGTAATGCTGAAAAAGTAGCTCAAGGTGGCTTTCATGGATTAGGTAATACGCGTTTTAAAAGTTCGGTTAACCGAGCCCCACGCGAAACGACGAAAGGTTCATTAGGCGATGTTAAAGATTTGAAGCTAGAACTAAATGTTTTAGCGGATGTAGGTTTATTAGGTTTTCCTAATGCCGGTAAATCAACCCTTATTTCAACGCTATCGAGTGCTAAGCCTAAAATTGCAGATTATCCATTTACAACCCTGTGTCCTAATTTGGGTGTGGTTCGAATGGGTGTTGAACAAAGCTTTGTAATGGCTGATATCCCTGGCTTAATTGAAGGCGCTTCGGAAGGTCATGGTTTAGGTCATCGTTTTTTAAAGCATTTGCAACGTACCAAAGTACTTTTGCATATGGTGGATATTAGTCGTAATGAGATGATGGAAAATGATGTGGCTGCCAATGCTAAGATCATTTTAAGTGAATTAGAAAAGTATGACAGTGAGCTTATGACTAAGCCGCGTTTACTGGCACTGAATAAAATTGATACGGTCACCGATCCAGATTATTTAGATGACATAGAGGCCCAATTGCGAGATACACTGGGTTGGACAGGGCCTATTTATCGTATTTCTGCCGTTGCACATCAAGGGCTAGATGAACTTTGTCATGCATTACTTAAAATTGTGACTCATGGCGAAGAACGGGATGAAGAGTGTTAGTGCGAGCTTAAATAAACGCCTTAATGCCCTTGTTATTACCATTTCGATTAACTATAGTGTTAATAAGGTTTACATTTGAAATGATTGAAATAATTTATGACAAACATTAAGGTGGGCAAAGATCAAGATTGTTTTAAGGGGGCATTTAAAGTCACCGTTCCTGTTTTTTTCGCCTATTTTCCTTTAAGCATGCTGTTTTCCGTGTTACTTGTGCACCAAGGTTATGATTGGTATTTAGCGCCATTAATGAGTGCTACGTTATTTGCGGGCGCGGTTCAATTTTTGGTGCTTACAATGCTTCAAAATAATGACATGATGATATCCATTTTTATTGCTGCCTTTTTTGTTGGCTTTCGGAATGTTTTTTATGGTCTAGGGTTTATTGAGCGATATCAGGAAGCTAACCCATTATTGCGCGCGTTTTTGGCCTTTGGGATGGTGGATGCAACGTATGCCATTTTAATCTCAAGGCCTACTGCATCGTTAAGGTTTTGCATTCAATCAACCGTATTAATCTACTTATATTGGGTTTCTGGCTCTATCGTTGGTGCTTTATTTGCTGATTATGTGCCTTCCATGGAAGGGGCTGAGTTCATCTTGGCTGCTTTTTTTATGATTTTGGTCTTAGATTTTTATATGATCCATCGCTCTGTTTTGCCTTTGATTATGCCTGTTATTTTATCGATCATAGCGTATCTACTAGTACCTTCTCTTTATTTAGTGGTTGCTATTTGTTTGTCCTTGCTCTTTCTTTCTACCAAATACTTATTTGATAAAAAGAAGAAGGGGGCTGCATGACGGCATCATTGGCAACGCTTTTATTGGGGTTGTTCATTATTAGTTTAGTTACTCGCTGGCTGCCTTATGTGTTTGCGAAGTATTTAAAGAAAGCAGAAATGATTCAAAGCATTGGTAAGCTGTTACCCGCTTATATTATGTGTTTGTTGCTGGTGTATGAAGTTCACATTGAAACGTTCTTACATGTGCCTTATGGTGTGCCAGAATTGGTTTCATTAAGCGTCTTGACCTTAGTTCATCTTTGGCGCCGGCAATTATTATTAAGTTTGTGTGTAGGAAGCGCATGCTATTTGCTTTTACTACATTATATTTTTTAAAGTCAGTCATGCGTTGATGATTGATTTATTATCTTGGATGGATCCTTTATTTATTTATTGGTTATAACAATGAAATTTAAGATCTATCAAACAATCGCTTCAAAAAATAGTATTCAAGGCCAAGTACTTGTCCAAAACATTTATGACTCACTCGTTGATAAGCATAAACTTTGTGAACGTCATATTTTAGAAGGCGATATTGCACAGCTTGACAGTAAATACTTTCAAACCGAACCAACAAGTTTTAGTCTTCTTTTTACTTCTGGCCTGAATGAATTCAAATCAGCAGGTTTGCTGCAAAAAAAGGGTTCAAATATTGCTGTATTTTGGAGCGGTGAGTCTGTTCCTGGTGAAATGCAAAGGGCTAACGCAGCGTTCCCAAATGTATGCATTTTTTTTACATGGCAAATAAATCCAGAACTGGAAAGTTTACTTGAAAATAAAACGTGTTTAATTAAAGTAGATGGGCTTGCTCATACTTCATTGACTCGGGGGTTAAGTCATTTATCAGTTCCTGTCTTAGAAATACTTATTGGCGCATTAGATACGGTAATAAGCATTACTCTAGCAAAAAACAACGTTGATGTTGAGGCGGATCCGACCAGTACTTTTACAGACTCAGATGCTCGATCCCTTGCTGAGAATATCGTTTCTTTCCTTCATGTACGAGAACGGCACAAGCAACCACTTTTTTTTATGATTGCTTCATCAATTGATGGCTTAGAGCCAAAAGAGTTTGGCAAAGAGTTAGTAGGAAATACGAGTATAGGTAAGATTTTTTCTGGTTATTTAAATGGTTTCGATGGCAAGCTTCATGAAGTAAACAAGAAAAGCAATTTTAATGATTTAGAAAATCCTATCAATGCTTTGTCAGAGATATTTATCAATAAAACATTGTCTTTAGCCACTGTTTATCTAGAAGAACAAGCATTTTTTTCTTCAAATTTTATTGAAAACAAAAAACAGTTAGAAAGAAAAGGTGCTACTTCAGTCGAATCATTAAGCCATAGAGCCACTTTTTTTGGTGGGGCATCTGCGG
The DNA here is from genome assembly GCA_963934185.1 of uncultured Legionellaceae bacterium. Lineage (GTDB taxonomy): Bacteria > Pseudomonadota > Gammaproteobacteria > Legionellales > Legionellaceae > CAWVYD01. Next base: position 12,854 of record CAWVYD010000011.1, read on the forward strand.
GATTAGTGCTTGCTTCAGCGGATGGCGCTCATGCCGATATAACTTTTGAGAGAGGTATTAAAATGCCATCACTTTCAGAGGTTTTCAAATCTTTTAACTCTTCTAAATAATCGTAAGGACTTTTTCTATGAGATTTATTATTCACCAATCCATTGCTGCCTTACAAGATGAGGCGCTTCTTACCCAAGCGAATAGCCTACGAAGTGACTTTTCAAATAAACAGCATAATATCAGTTGCGCATTTGAAATTTTCACCGAATTTCGTGAGGATGATTTCAAGCGAACCCGGATAAGGGAATCTCATGTTGTCTTTTTATCTGGTGATGCTGATCTTGAGCTGATTATTAAGTTAAAAAGCATGATGAATACTCCCTTTATTATTTGGAGTACTGGGACCTTATCTGAGAAGGCACTGAACAATTTGGCTTTGCCTGTTGATGCTTGTTTGATCAAAACAGTGTCAGAAAAGGCTTTAAATCAAAAAAAGGCGCCATATTGGGTAAGTAAATATTCAAATGAGGAAATCTGCTCGGCTGTTTTTTCGTTTCAAATTCAACCTGAAAATATTATGCAAATGAAGCCCCTTAACGAAGTGCTGAGCGAGCGAATACTAAATGCAGCTTTGCGAGTTCATAGCACTTTTCCAAAGGTGCGTGAAATGGGTGAAGGTTTTTTTGGAATCATCTCTAATCTTAAAGGCAGAGATTCTTCACCAGGAAATGTTTGGGAGCAACAACAGTTGAAAAAAATTAAGTTAATTCAAAAAGAAGAAGAAGAGCGTTCAATCAAGTCTAAAGAGACAGAAAATAAAGCGGCCTTTTCTTATTCTTTTTGGGGGACACACTTACCACTTGTTTCAGCAGTAGCGGCTGTTGCTTTTATTGTGGTAGCAGGTGTTACTTCCTCTCGATGCGTGACGGCTAAAAAATAAAAGCGAAGCACACGCAATTTATGACTGCACGCAGTAGATACTGCGCGCGGTCATAAATTGCGGTTTTGATCGTGTTCTGTTATGCACCATAAGCCTTTTAAAGGCTTGTGCGTAGAATAACTATGCCCAGTGGTTATTTCAGCGAAGGGTACAAGATTTATTCTTTTTCATCAAAAAAATTATTAATTAATGCGTCTATGGCTGTCATTAATTCATGCTCATCTTCGCCATCGAAACAAAATTCTAATTCAGTGCCTTTACTGGCTGCAAGCATCATAACGCCCATAATGCTTTTTCCGTTAACGCATTGATTTTTCTTCGTAACGGTTAATTTACTGCAAAATTTTGAAGCGGTTGCAACAAATTTGGCAGCGGCTCTGGCATGCAGGCCTAATTTATTAATGATGATTATTTTTTTTGTTATCATTGTCGTATTTGCTCACTCACAGGTTTTAATGCAGTCTTTTCCGCCTTCATGGGCTTTATTAGCCAATTCTTTTAGGGGGAGATGGATGTAGTTGATGCTTCTTAAAAGCATACCTAAATTGACGCCAGAAATAATGGCGACTTTGTCTTTTTGACTAAGTTTTGTTGCTAGGTTGCACGGTGTTGCGCCAAAGAGATCGGTCAGGATGAGAAGGCTTTTGCCATTTTGTTGTGCAATGATGGTTTCTAGTTTGCTAAAAATAAGCGCTGGATTTGGATTGACATTGACTGAAAGGGATAATAAATTTTCTGGACGGTTGCCAATGGTGTTGGATGCCGCTTGTAGCATGGCTTCGCCAACGGTGCCATGAGTTAGTAATAAAATGCTATTAGTCATGATTTTCTCTTTGCATAAATTTTTGATGTCGCTGGGTAAAATCGTCACTGCCGTTGTAACCACTGATTTTTAGTGTATGATTTTTTACCGCAGCTTCCACCAAAATGGATAAATTCCGACCTGGAGCGACCGGTAGGCTAACTTCTGGTATTCCTATACCTAAAATATCTCTTATACCGTGCATGCCATGTAAACGATCTATCAGATAGAGCGCCTTGGGCTCTACTTGGATGATGTTGATAATGAGTTTGAGCTTTGTTTGTTTATGAATCGCTTTATCACCAAACATGGCGCGAATGTTTAATATTCCAAGCCCTCTTACTTCTAAGAAATCCTGCAGTAAAGGCGGACAATAACCCATAATGTTGGTGTCATCTTTATATAAAATAACGGAGTCATCGGCAATAAGACAGTGGCCCCGGCTAATTAAGCCAAGTGCTAATTCGCTTTTACCAATACCGCTTTGGCCGCTCAGCAATACACCGACACCATCTACGTCAACAAATACGCCGTGTTGGGCGATCTCGTTAACGGTGTTCAATGGATAAAATCATTTTATGAAGTTGGCTTATGAGCTCGTCATCAGTCTGACTTTGTCTTAATGTTTGTCTGTTCTCTTGCTGTGTGAGTAAACGTGAGCATTCTGATAGCAAGTTAAGGTGATCATCGTTATCATTTTCTATGGCAATGAGTGCAAAAATAATATCAACAGGGCGTTGATCATCCGCATCAAAATCAATGGGGGTTTTTAAGATGAGCACTGCCAGCAAAGGTTTAATAAATAGGGTTGTTCTGATATGAGGTATGGCAACACCTTGGCCAATGGCGGTAGAGCCTAGTTTTTCTCTATCAAAGAAAGCATCAAAAATTTGATCTGTGGGTGTATTGGTATACGGTGAAAATAAAAGGCTGAGTTGCTCTATCAGCGATTTTTTACTAACGGCGTCAAATTGGCTGCACACCAGATCTGTTTTTAATAGAGAACCTAATTGGGTCATGGTTAGTTGCAAAAATTTCAGAAGAATTTTTCTCATTATATACCCATTGTTCGTATTAATGAAGTGATACTGCGCGTGGGCATAAATTGCAGATTTTAGCCTTCGATATTATCTCTGCACTAAATTGTTAAAACATCAGCATCACCAGTGATGCTGATGTTTTAACAATTTAGTGCAAAAATAATCTCTTTGGCTAAATAAATTAAATAAGTCATTTTAAAACAAAGCTTGGCGATTTATCGAAGCTCAAAACCCTAGTTGGTTTCATCTTCTGGCTTAAAGTCTTCTATTGAGACTTTACTGCCTCGGTGACTTTGAAGTTTTTCTTTATGCTTTATTAATTGTCTATCCAGTTTTTCCACAAGCGAATCAATGGAGCTATACATGTTTTCTGACTTAGAACTGGCATGTAACTCTAATTTTGCCACGTGCATCGTTGCTTCTGCAGATTGCATGATTTTTTCTATGTCAAAAACCACATTAATGGAACTGATTTTATCAAAGTGACGTTGTAATTTGTCAAACTTTGAAATGGTGTACTCACGAAGTGCAGGTGTTACATCAAGATGGTGCCCAGTAAAATTAATTTGCATAATTTAAGTCCTATTTATGTGTTAGATATTATTACTTACGCTTACTGTTTATTGCTTAGCCCTTTTCGCTCGTTTGATGGCCTAATTGCCATCGCTTCTCTGTATTTTGCAACAGTCCGTCGGGCTACGTTTATTCCCATATCTTTTAATATGAGGCTCATTCGACTATCACTCAAGGGTTTTTTCAAGTTTTCGTTAGCAATAAGCTTTTTAATGACGGCTCTAATGGCGGTTGATGAACATTCACCCCCTGTTTGTGTGGTTAAGTGAGAGGAAAAAAAGTATTTTAATTCAAAAACACCTCGCGGTGTGTGAATATATTTTTGCGTGGTTACACGTGAAATGGTGGACTCATGCATGCCCAATTTTTCTGCGATGTCATTTAAAATTAAGGGTTTCATGGATTCGTCGCCATTGTCTAAAAATTCACTTTGTAGTTCAACAATGCTGCATGCTACTTTCAATAAGGTGTCTTGTCGGCTTTGAATGCTTTTTAAAAACCAACGCGCCTCTTGGAGGTTGGTTTTTAGGAAAGTATTATCTTTGCTGTTATCTGCTCGTTGGATCATGGAAGCATAATGCCCATTAATGGCTAGTTTAGGTAAAATATCGCCATTTAAATTAACCAACCATTGGCCCTTTTCTTTAGTAACGGTTACGTCTGGACTAATGTACTCTGCTTTGCCTGCTTGAATTTGACTGCCAGGGCTGGGATCTAACGTTTGAATGAGGTCAAGCACATGTTGTAAATCTTTTTTTTGAATATGGTGATTTTTAAGCAGTTGCCGGTAGTTATGCTGCCCTAAAAGATAGATGTCTTTAGCCAGTATGTTCATGGCGAGTTTTCGATAAGAGGTTGCGCTGGGCAGAGCAGCTAACTGCGTTAGCAGGCATTCGCAGAGATTTTGTGAACAAACACCCAGAGGGTCAAAACGCATGATGCGATGGCGTACGGCTTCTAACTCATCTAATTCTAGCGTGGGTAAGGAAGACATAAGGCTTTCCAGTAAATCTTCTGGAGACTGCGTAATAAATCCTTCGTCATTAACGGCTTCTATGATTGTAAACGCAATGGCTTTATCAACGTCAGTCATAGGTGTTGAATCAAGTTGCCAGAGTAAATGATCCTGTAAGCTCACTTCAGAGCCGATAAAGTGCTCATAATTAAAGTTACTGTGTTTTTTTCTATTCGATGCAGAGGCATAATGTTCATGAAAGCTGGCTTCAGGTATGGCACTGGTGTCGACAGGGATAACGTCATCTTGCTTATTGACTGTGATGTTATGATCATTACTGCTTACTTCAAGCATTGGGTTGGCTTCAAGCGCTTCTTGAATTTCTTGGTTTAAATCTTGCGAGGACAATTGCAACAAGCGAATGGCTTGCTGTAACTGAGGTGTTAAGGTCAGCTGTTGGCTCATGTGAAGTTGCATGGATGCTTTCATATTCTTAACTTCCTTATGAAGAAATACATCAGATTTAAGTTAAGTCTAAACTAAAACGGCTGATTATCCAGTTAAGGCGCAATATATTTGATTCTTATTTTGTTAGGGGGGGGTTCTTGTGAGCGGCAAGGAGTTGTTTAGGGCGGTGTGTCCAATTTTCAGGTATAAAAAAAGGCTACTTGAAAGTAACCTTTTTTTATTAAAGAAAGTTATTTTAACTTTCCTTCTTTATATGGAACATGTTTACGCACAACGGGGTCAAACAAATTGTATTCCAATTTTTCTGAATGTTCGCGTGGATTCTTGCTGCGGATATAAAAATGTCCTGTACCTGCGCTGGAATTCATTCTTACGTTAACTCGGACTGCCATGGTATATTCCTCTCTCTAGACTTTTTCGCCACGTGCACGAAGTTCTGCAAGTACAACATCAATGCCTTTTTTATCGATGATGCGCATGCCTTTTGTGCTGACTTTTAATTTGATGAAACGATTTTCTAATTCACTCCAAAAACGGTGTGATTGGATGTTTGGAAGAAATCGTCTTCTTGTTTTGTTGTGTGCGTGAGACACGTTGTTACCTGTCATCG
>CAWVYD010000012.1:0-17778 GCA_963934185.1 uncultured Legionellaceae bacterium
TAGGTATCATCCATATCATGAATCACAATCGTTTCTCGTGCTGCATTAACCCTTTCTTTAAGCGCTTTTCCTGGCTTAAAGTGAGGACTGTATTTTGCCTCGGTTATGACTTTTTCACCTGTTTTTGGATTATGAGCATTTCTTGGCGGTCGAAAATGCAGCGAGAAACTACCAAAACCGCGTATTTCTATGCGCTTTCCTTTACTTAAAGCATCGCTCATAGCATCAATAATAAGAGAAACGCTGTCTGAGATTTTCTTTTCTGGCGTATCTCTCAACGTATCAATAAGCGTAGATATCAATTCTGATTTAATCATTAGAATGGCCCCGTGCTGAGGAGCGTGCGTTATAATAACTTACACGATCCTGATCTTGTCCACACTTAATTAATGTGGTAACTCTTTGAGTATACAACAGGATCTGAATACGTCAAAAATCAGACCAAAATAATTTCCTTTATTTTTATCGCTTTATCTCTTTTGGTACAAACTCACATGGCCCTGCCCATAGTCCATAACGACTGCGTGCATGCCAAGCAGCTTGAAATGTTTTGAATTTAACGACTTACTGCTTATCAAAATGCGAGTATGTATCGATAAATGCATCGTTAGCCTTTCTTCAATCGCTAGCCATTGCTCGCCAAATAATGCCGTTGCATTTAAATAAACAATGTTTGCATCAGAGAAGGAGTGCGTTAGGTAATCGCCGCAAACAAAGTTTAACTGCTGCCTAACCTCATCCGTGCACTGCTCATAAACATTCATTGCTTGCTGATGCAAAGCCGGCACAATTTCAATGCCCCTACAATGTTTAAGATTAAAGGCTAATGCGGCTGTCATGCAGGCTTTACCAACCCCGGAACCTAAGTCAACAAAGACATCATTAATGCTAGGCTTAGCCAGCGCTAACAACACAGAAAAAGAATAAAAATCAACCTCACCATAAGTCAAAGAAGTTTGATGTTCCTCCCCCCTAGCTTCATGTGAAACAAGATAGCCATCAATGTTTTGATACAGCGAATTAAAATACGATAAGTTTTTTTTAAGTGATATCCGCTTCGAAAAAAGCCTATGGGCCCACTTTTCCTTAATGTATTGACCTAGTAACTGCATGTTGGCTAAGCCTTAAGAAACACGTTTATGCGTGTTCTTTTTACTATGCGCTAAAATCTCATGTTTAATGGCTTCTGGCAGTGATGGCCATGAATTTAATAGGGCCTGGCCCGCCATTCGCTCTTGGGCAGCATGTTGATGCACTTCCCATGGCATCTCATCGCTAAGATATAATCCCATCAGTAATGTGTTAAACGTCATCACCGTAAAAACAAGTGTAATGTGTTTCCAATGAAAGCGTCTTAGCAGTTTTCGACTCTGAAAAATTGCCTCTGCTGAGGTTTGTTCAATCGCAGTGCGAGACGTATCCGCAAGTTCTCGCATTTCTTCAACATTAAGTTGAGCAACAAAATTTTGAATTTTCTTTGCCACACGACTTTCAGCACTTCTCATTTCGCTCATATGCGTACCGACAATGGCATCTAATTTTTTCTGTTGCGATTCAAAGTTTTTTTGTTGATTTTTAAACAATGCATCTAACGCTTCAATATGTTGCTTGCCTTGTTGTAAATTTTTTTCCGCTGTAATACGAAACAGTGCAGCCCCCGTATCTGTCATGAGTTCAGCCATCGCATTGCTTTGCTTTTCAATCGCTGCCAATTGCGACTCTACGCGCTGTTGTTGTTTCAAACTCCATTCTGACGCACTCTGTTGCCAGAACTCTATTTTTTCCTGCGCAACTTCAAATTGTGCAATAAACAGTCCCGCGCGTTTAGATAATCGCTTTAACTTGTCTGCTTCACTCGTTGAATTTGTCAACATGGCTTCATTCTTCATACCAATGCGTTCCGTTATCATCTAATATATCTTTTTTATAGCCTGCCCTTGCACTTTTTGCCAATACTCTCTTAACTTTTATAAGAGCCTGTTGCTATATTTCAGCGCTAAAAGTCGATTTTAACCCATTCACTCTGTGATGATGCTTTACCGATGGCATAAACACCGTATTGCCGATGACTGCCCTTTAATTGATATTCTGCAATACTAAGCAAGAGATCTTGCTGCTTGTTACCATTAAAATCAGCTTTGCCTAATAAGCTTACTACGGCCCGAATGTTAGCTTGCTTTGATTCGATAGTAACGCTGCGCAAGCCAATGTGACTAAGCGTTGCATCTGGATATTTCTCGATGAGTGTTTTTGGTTTGTTTGAACTTCCAGGGGCTGAATAAAACATGCTTGCCGGCAATTGACCAAACGATTGCTCTAAAAAAAATTTTTCCACAAAGCTTTCACTGCCCGGCTTGGCTTTTTCAAGCCAATCCAAACTGCCGCACCACATTGTATAAAACGACATCATTGAGAGATCATAGGTGCTTTTAGTAAAGTAGTTTTGATTTAATGCTGCTTGGTATTGATTGCAGGTACTAACGTGCTTTTTAAGCGTACCATTCGTTAAGATCAAACGACCTTGCCCAGAAGTATTAACGATGGTGTTTCGTAACTGTGCAATGGGTTGATTTATTTTTTCCTGCAGGGGCGCATAAAGCTCAATGGCAAACATGAAAGTCTTCTTTATTAAAAAGCAGTGTCGACATTTTGCCTGATGCTGCGGTGTTCTTCCAGGTTATCTGCTCGCTCTTCACATAACGTTGTTGTTTTCGTTTGCTCTGTCGCCCAAAATCTCAATTGTCGGTAGGTCGCTGTCTTTGAGTGAGCCAACGTTTGATAAAGCCGCGCCTTATCACAAGGTACTTTTTCCGCTTGAACAACCGCCTCTTGCATTAGACGCGCTTTAACGTCTGAATTATCAAAGGAATACCATGCTAATTGGCCGCTAAACTGCTCGTCTAATTGCATGACCATTGCGCGCTCATTATCAATCGCTTTTGCGCTTTCCCATTGGCCCTTTTTAGATGCCGATAAAAAGGCTTGTTCTACAATATCCTCGCCTTGCAATTGTTGGCTAATGTACGTTACCAGAGAGTATTGACCTAAATCCATGGCATAATCCAGTGGTGTTTTTTTATTTGCATTCATCGTGTTTTTTAATACCGCTCCCTGCACGACGAGTGCTTGGAAATCCGCCAGCTTATTTTGCGCAATGGCAACCATCACCGGACAAGGCTTTGCACTTTTCGAATAAAGGCTCGTAAAAAAACTCTCTTTGCCACCTTGCCTTAATCCAATTTGATTAATCGTCTCTTTCTTGGTGCTGTTATCTTTTATGTTTTCATCAACCTCTAAGGCTTGGAACCATCCAGCCACGATGGTTTTATTCAACTGAAAAGCTAAGTGCACCGGTGTTTGCTGATCGTTGTCATACGCTTCTATTCGCGCGCCAGCACCAAGTAGCAAAGCAAATAATTCAGCCGAATCATGAACCACGGCCCAATGTAACGCGGATCGTCCTTCGTGAGATTGTCGCGCATTAGAATCTGCCCCTACACTAAGTAATGCGCTCACTGTTTGATATTGATTGGCCCTTGCTGCTTGTAACAATGCATCATTCAAATCATCTGTAACCGGCAAGGAGTTGGCGCAACACAATGCGCGCACGCACGGCCAATAGTCATTCTCAACCGCACGTTTGAGGGCAGAGCAATTCGAGTTATCTTTTAATGTCTGATCGGCACCATGTTTAAGCAATAACTGGCTCATTCTAATGTCTTGATTTTCTACCGCCCAATGAAGTGGCGTAAATTGAGTGCCTGTCCATCGAGCATTACGAGATGCATTATTTGCTAGTAATTGTTGCGCAATTAAAAATTCTCGCGCTTGTACGGCATACAATAAAACATCACCAAAGCCATTGGTGTTACTTGCTTTATCATGCTTGATAAACCCCTCTACGCAACGCCAATGCCCCAATTGTGCCGCCAAAACGATGGGGGTGAGATGATCACCATTCGGCACGTTTTTCTTAAAATGATAAGTAAGTAATAGATCAACCATGTCGGGTGCATCGTTTACAACAGCCCAATGCAATGCCGTTTGATTTGTTTCATCCTTATCTGCAAGTAAAGGCCCTCTCGCATGCTGAAGAAGCGCTCGTAAGTTATCCATTTTTTTAAATCGAGCCGCTTCGAGTAACTCGCTTCCAATGTTAGTATTTTGCGTCATAATAGGCAGTCCTTTGCTTTAAAGTACGTAAAAAGTAAACTATACCCAAACTCCTTCGAAATGCTAAATTTATACATTGAAATAAACAGGCTAAGGCAATCATGAAAAAACCTGAAGACACACTTGAAAAGGCTACCAACGCCTTAACAAAGCAAGATGAACTGATTAAAGCCTCTTTTTTTATCTCTGCTGCACTCTCTTTAGTAACGCATCGCCCAGTTCACTTACTTGGCTTTAGTACCGCCTATTTACTTGGTGAGCGTCCTGCATTAGTAAAACAATATCAACATGCTTTAAATGGCCGCCCTGATAATTACCCAGGGCTTTTCGGTGACAGTACACTTTTAAAGGGTCTAAGCAAAAGTTCTTTAAGCTTTTTCAATCAAATAAAAAAAACTTGCGCTAATACTGACATTAAAATCTCCATGGAAAAAGCGAGTAAAGACATGCAAGAAGAAGTGAAAAAAATATTAGGAAAAAAATAACCGGTGCTCTAAATCAAGGCTAAATGGAGTTGTATTGCACTTTGAAATGCCGTACAATCCTTTAAATGCCTAGATAATGAGCCATAATAATGATGTATGAGCACCCCATTGATGCAGTAATGACTGAAGGTCCTGTTATTGACCGTTCAGCTGAAGAAAACCTTCAAAGAATTAATGCCGGCTATCAAGAGCTCGCAAAGAAATATTCATTACCAATGACAAATGCAGAAGAAGCCTTAAAACCACTTCCCTTGCAACCCGCTAAAATTGATTCTAAAACCATTAATAATGACTTGAAACAGTTAATGGTTCTGTACGATGAAAACCTAAAAATTGATTCCCATGAGGCAATTACCCCTACGCCAGCTCAGATTTTTTTAACTCAACCCGTGCTGTTTAATACACTTAGCTCAAAAAATCTTACCCAGTTAATGCTAAGAAATGAAACCGCCAAATCTGATTCATATAACGTATTAAATCAAATAGATACCCACACCTACTCAAAAGCAAGCCTTCAAGAAAGTTTTAGCTGCTTAGCAATGGAGCGAAAACAGTCTACAAATAAATCGCCCGAAAAGGACCTTATATTAATTAACTTCCTATTATCTGTGCCTCGTCATGCTGCTTTATTTACCTGGCAAGAAGTATTAGATATTTTTAAAACACAAGATAATAGCGCCCCGTTAATACCCTTTACTCTTGCCATTAACTTTGAAAACATTGGCTCTGGCTGTAAGGCGTTAATCAATCAATTAACCCTCGACAATGCAGCGCCCTACTTATTGGCCATGAAAGATCTAAATGAAGCGGCATTGAACGGCCTACTGCCAGAAGATAAAGATAAACAAACTTTTTTCAACTTGCTTACCGATAAAAAGCTTTCTATGATCATCGTTAATCATTGGCAACCAGCGACAATAAAGTGGGCTATAAACCAAATATGTCATTTGGCAGTTGATCTGCACACCTCTGAGGATGAAGCAGAAAGTACCCTCTTGCCTAAGCATTCATTACTACACCATTTATTGGTCGGCTTATTTGATAAAAAACCAGCTATCTTTCTCAATCAAATTAAAAACACACAACTACCAACTCATATCAAACAAGACACACTAGAAACTTGCCTCACCCTGCCCCGAACCTCAGATAATGAAACCACTAAGAGCGCATTACTCACAGCACTAATAAGCATGGGGTCCTTTCTTTCTACTCTAAGCGCTCCTTTGATACTTTGCCTGTGTAAGCAAGCTGATACTGAACAATTTCAAACGTTACTTGAAAATGACAATGTAAGGCAACAATTGGCAACGAGCAAAGACGGTCCTCACTCTGCAATTTATTGCTTATTTTCTGAGTCAAGCGACTTAAAAGATAGTCAATCAAAATATTTACAAAGTAATCCATATGATTTATTAGACGCTTTATCCTCAGCTGAAATATTAGATTTAGCAAATAAGCCTGCTGACAAAGTATTGTTATCACTAGAAAACGTGACGTCTCTGGTCAATAAACGCAGTCTAAATGCCGAAGGTGGTCAAGAACATTTGAACACAACAATGTTGAAGTGCAGATCAAGTGATGAAAAAACAACGCTAACGAAAGGTCTGTTTAATGTTTTAATGAAACATAATGACTATCAAGAAGCATGGTTACGCAGTGAAATTTTTAGTCCTAAATGGGAAACCTTAGGCCAAGGTTTTTTTAGTAAAAAAGTTCCTGCAACCATTGAGAAAGCCCGAAGGTTTCTTGATGCTGCCGGCAACAAAAACACCAACCCTCTTGCAAAAGAAGATCTTAAAACTTTAGTGGATTTTTTCAAAACAACAAAAAATACGTCGCATAATTATTGGTATTTTTGGGGTTCTTATAACCTTCGTGATGAAGCAACACAAAATTTTTATAGCAAGGTCGATGAACTACCAGCAGCCAATGCGCCACATAATATGATGTAAGTTTTTATCGTCAAACTAGGGCGTGTTAAGGGGGCCGGTAAGCACTGGCACCAGAATAACGCCACAGGCCATCCGCTCAGCCCCGCCCCCCATAGGTAATGGCTTATCAAGGTAGTTATCAGGCCCTTGATGAATCATAACACTACGGTTTTCAATGTCTTTAATACGCAGCCGTGGTGCCAATATGGTCTGCTGAGCAGCGCCTGATTGATCCACATACAACGCGGGTAAATCACCGGCATGCCCTGCATAATACGGCCCCAAATGCTGCCTCGTTACGTTAGGATCTAAATGCCCTCCAGCCGCTTGACCTGCATCGTCACAAGAAGCATGTTGATGTATGTGCAAGCCATGCAGTCCTGGCCGTATCGATTTAAGCTTAGGCGTGATTAACAGACCATATTGCGTATCTTCAAACATAATGGTTCCTATAGGGGTTCCATTGTCTAGTGTCTTTATTTCAATCGTCAGCGATGCCGCCCATATCGTTTGAGCAAACAAACAACCAATGATAAAAACCATGCCTTGTTTCATTTCTTTTACCTTTTATTAATGAACATTACCAAAATAACCGATGGCTACTACTTCGCCTTTATTATGCGTTCTAATACATCATTGACCACCGATCGATGTGCTTTCACTGGGATAATTGGCTCTCCCCACTCCCTTTTTGTTTCCCCAGGCCATTTATTGGTTGCATCCATACCCATTTTAGAACCTAAGCTGGCTTCAGGAGAGGCAAAATCTAAATAATCAATGGGCGTATTTTCAATAAGTACGGTATCCCGCGCTGGATCCATGCGTGTCGTCATCGCCCAGATCACATCATTCCAATCACGCGCATTAATATCATCATCACAAACAATGATAAATTTAGTATACATAAATTGACGCAAAAAAGACCAAACCCCCATCATTACGCGCTTTGCATGCCCCGGGTATTGTTTTTTTATGGTCACCACCGCCATTCGATAAGAGCAACCTTCCGGTGGTAAATAGAAATCAATGATCTCAGGAAACTGCTGTTGCAATAACGGCACAAACACTTCATTTAACGCCACACCTAAGACCGCTGGCTCATCGGGAGGCCGCCCTGTATGTGTGCTGTGATAAATCGGATTTTCTCGCATTGTCATGCGCTCAATGGTAAACACAGGAAACGTTTCTACTTCATTATAATAACCCGTATGATCACCATAAGGCCCTTCTTGAGCTTCTTCGCCCGGGTAAATGTACCCTTCCAAAATGATTTCGCCGCTGGCGGGTACTTGTAAATTATGCGTAATGCAATTTGCCAGATCGGTTCTTTTGCCTCGTAATAATCCAGCAAAGGCATATTCAGACAGCGTATCTGGAATGGGGGTTACCGCAGCCAGAATCGTTGCTGGATCAGCCCCTAAGGTCACAGCCACAGGGAAAGGCGTGTCTGGAAACTTTTTCTGCCATGCTAGATAATCCAAAGCGCCACCACGGTGTGACAACCACCTCATAATCACCTTATTTTTTTCAATCACTTGTTGACGATAAATGCCCATGTTTTGCCGTGCTTTATCCGGCCCTCGTGTTGTCACTAAGCCCCAGGTGATTAACGGTGCCACATCACCAGGCCAGCATCGTTGTATGGGTAGGCGTCCTAAGTCAACATCACTTCCTTCTAAAATAACGGTTTGGCAAGGTGCTTTACTAATAATTTTAGGTGACATGGTAATGATTTTTTTTAATAACGGCAGTTTTTCAAACGCATCGCGAAACCCCTTGGGGGGTTCTGGCGCTTTAAGGTAAGCCAATAACTGTCCAATTTCTCTTAATTCACTGGGTGATTCTCTCCCCATTGCTAAGGCAACACGTTTGGTTGTACCAAATAAATTGGTCAAGACTGGCATTGAATGCCCCATAGGACGCTTAAACAATAAAGCAGGTCCCTTAGCACGAAGCACCTTGTCACTAATGGTTGTCATTTCAAGATCGGGTGAAATAGATTCCGATATGGTCTCAAGTTCACCTAAAGAATCTAGTTGCGTAATAAAGTCTCTTAAATCAGCGTATTTCATAGTAGGATGCAAACATGTGAAAGAATAAAAGCATGATATACCCAAACTCCTTGGAAAGGCGAGTTTTAGCCTTCGATATTATCTCTTCACTAAAGTGTTAAAACATTAGCATCACCAGTGATGCTGCTGCTTTAATAATTTGGTCAGAAAACAATCTCTTTGGCTAAGTAAATTAAATAAGTCATTTTTAAAAAAAGGCTTACTGTGCGCATTGAGCACAGTAAAATTGTCAACACGCCCTAGACCTCACGCAGGAATAAAAAACACATCTTGGCGATTTATCGAAGCTCAAAACCCGCATTGCCAAGGAGCTTGGCTATAGCACAACATGTACGTACAGCTCGAAATGACATAGACATCAAAAGGAGCAATCATGGACATAACGACGCTAAAAAAAGAATCTTTGACAAATAATAGCATGTCACTTTTTTTTTCTGACTATTCCCAAACCGCACTCTTCCAAGCTTTAAAACGCTATGTTTTACTTCAAGGCATGAGTGAAGAAACATGCCGTTACTTCAAAGCAAATTTTTGCTCTGGCCTTAGCATTGTATTTAGTAGCTTCTTTAACCTAAATAAACGTTTATGGTGGACGCAACTATTAAAAGCAATCATTAAAAACCAAGCCTTTTTTTCAACAGCAGGCTATTTAGAACAAAGTGCTGACGACTGGAACTTAGCACAAGTTGAGCAGCCACAAACACATCGGCAACTGATTGAACGTGTGATTAATTACGTACTGTTTAGTCATGCAACCCCTTGTAGGCTCCCCCCTAGTATGCAAATGGAACTTTCAGGTGAGACTTATCATCAACAACAATATTTAAAAGCGAAACCACCATTAACACAAAGGGAGAAAAGAATATTTTCTAAAAAAGCACAAAGGGAATACGAAAGCCAAATTCGCCATGAGTATTTAAACAATAACGGCATTCAAACCATTGTAGCTTCAGATAGCATTTCTGGCACTTTTGATGCACCACTATTAATGAAATTAATACACATAGATGATATAAAAGACAATGTAATGAAGGTATCAAGTGCAGAGCACACATGTGCGCTTATTTTTCATAAAAGGAAGAATCTATTTGGCTTTTATGACCCAGACTCCTCGTTAGGCGACGCGCAATGGTTTGATAATAAAGCAGCGCTTGTTAGCCATATTTTTGAAAGCTTAGAAACCCATGCGTTAGTACTTTACTGCGCATCCACGAAACCAGCGCCATTCATGTTTCATAGTTTTAAACAAGCAATGAAGCAGCCAGAAACCATCCGGACACTTTGTGCCAACCAAGCCATGCCCTTTATTTTTGTCCAAACCCCTGATTTTGGTATGTCTCTATTTGAAGTGCTGCGCCAAAAAAAAGATTTTTGCAAAACACTCGTTAGCGATGCCGTTCAAAAATATACCATTGAAGAACCAATAACAGGGTTTACAACCTACGTTTTATCACAAATAATGACTCATCATTCGTTCAATACAACTAAACACCAAGAAATTCTGCCATTATTTTCTGAACCATGCTCAGATGGCAACACACATTTATACCATCTCGCAGTCTCAGCCCCGGTAGCGCTTAGCTATTTGTTAACCATAAAAATAACACCTCAGAAAAAGATCATAAGCGAATTAAAAAACGCCTTAAAAATCCAACCAATGGTAAATTGGCCTATACAGCCTGAGGCAGACATTCGAAACGAGATAGAGCAACTGACAGCCAGCCATAAACCCATTGATAAAGCTCAAAGACGCTTGAAATAGTTAGCATCATAATTAGAACAGGCATAAGTGTTGTGCTCTTTAAAGAAAAAAAGAGAATGTTCTGCTTTAGCGCTTATACCAAGGGTCTCTCCTCTTTGTGAAAGACCCTAAACGCATTTACCGCTGCTTAACTTATAACGTTCATGGGCACCTTCCGCTATACCCAATGGATATGGAGCCCAATCAGTTGCCGCTTGCTGGCACGCTGGTGTGCTAGTCTCCGGCTGCAAATCGAATAATGCGTGATTTCAAAAAAATGGACTGACTGATCAAATTCATCACTTTGCATCTTATCCATGATGGAATGCCTGAGGCAGAAAACATTGTAGAGAGTAATGACATTAATGTCGTTAACGCGTTCACTTCCGCCTTCCGGCTTCGTTCATAATGACGTAGGGTACGAAACGCGTCAAAATCACTCGCACTTTCAACCATTGATTTTTTAAGCGCTGCAACATCAGACAAGCCCAGGTTCACACCAAGTCCCGCGAGTGGATGTATGGTATGCAAAGCGTCTCCCATCAATGCCACTCGCGGCTTCACAAATGGCGTTACTTTACGCTCGATTAAAGGAAAGCTCACACGCTTTGAAACCGTCAGCACCTTGCCTAATTTTTGCTGGAAAGCATGAGTCAAAGAACGCTTAAATGCTTCGTCTGATTTGGCCATTAATAGCTTGGCCTCCTCAGGCGGCATCGACCAAACAATCGAGCACTGATTTTTCTCAAGCAACGGTAAAAATGCCAAAGGTCCCTCGTGATGAAAAATTTGATAAGCCGTTTTATTATGTTCATTCTCCGTCGTTACGTGACAAACAATGGCATGATGCGGGTACGGCGTCGCTTCGCAGTTAAACGCTAACGCTTGACGAAGCCATGAATTCGCCCCATCCGCACCAATAATAAGTTTTGCGCTAACATTCCCCAGTGACGTTTGTAAAAAAACCGACTCATCATTAATATCAACCGATTCTATTTGGCAATCGCCATGCAAAGACACCTTTGACAAATCATCGATCGACGAAAGAAGTGAATTTTTCAAACGCCTCTCTTCAACAATGTGTCCTAATTGCGGCAGGCCTAATTCTTGAGCATCAAACGACAAAATGCCATCTGAATTAGCATCCCAAACATGCATATTGCGATAAGCGCTTAAAACATCAGCGCCAGCAGGATGAGGCCATGCCTTTAGCGATTCAAACAATGCCTGTGAGGCACCATTAATCGCATAAACCCTCAAGTCTAATTCAGGATTATTATCTTTGACTATCGGCTTTGCATCAAACACAGCAACGTCAAGCGATAAAGAAGCAAGCGAAGCCGCAGCGGCAAGACCAACAACCCCGCCGCCAATAATGATAATGTCTTTTTTCACAATGTCTCTCTTAATGGAATACCGCAAGACAGTTTTGAATTTTGAGCACTGTAACCCATCGCTTGCTGTACCAATGGCTGATTTAATACCGGCAAGCTATCTGCCAGCAAAAGGCCTGCACTTTGTAACGTGCTAAACACGCAACCATTAAGGCCAAAAAAATCCACTAAATAATCGGTGCTTTTCATGATTTTATCTCTATCAGCCTGCCTCAATGCATCGTAACGCGCTAAAAGAGAAGCTGGGTTTAATAACGTTTTTTCTTGATGGATAAATTCCGCCAATATTGCGGCGTCTCTCAACCCCAAATTAAACCCTTGCCCGGCAACTGGATGCAACGTCTGCGATGCATTGCCCATAAATGCCACTTGGCAAGCCGTACGCTTTGGCATGTGCGTTAAAACCAAAGGAAACTGGCCACGACGGCCTACTTGTATAAAACGGCCTAAACGATAGCCAAAGGCATTTTGTAACTCATCAAGAAACTCACTGTCAGATAACGAAGACACCCGCTTTGCTTCCTCATTGCCCATGGCCCAAACCAACGCCGAACGTTGTTGTCTCATTGGCAACAGCGCAATCAACCCTGTCGCAGTAAATCGTTCATAAGCACATTGTTTGTGGGATCGCCTTAACCCAATGTTTGCAACCACAGCCGATTGTTGATAGACCTTAGTATCATTTGTCATATTAAGTATTGAGCGCACGCTTGAATGAGTACCATCTGCCGCAACAATCAGGGACGCGAAAACGGTGATGCATTCATCGCCCTTTTCAATGCAAGCAACTGCCGATTTACCCTCTTGGCAATTAAGCGTCTTTAAGCGTGCATTGTGCCAATACTCAACGTTTCCTTGCGCTTCTAACATCGGCTGAAACGCTTGATTTAAATGCGCCATTTCAGCCACAAAGCCAAAGGCTTCTATATTATGTTCCTGCACCTTTAGTAAGGTCCGTCCATATTGTGATTGTTTCGATACGTGGATGGCTTCAATAGGCGTAACTGATTTTTTTAGATTTGCCCATACGCCAAGCCCGTCTAAAATGGTTTTTGACGCATGAGATAAAGCAATGCTTCGCGCATCAAAGTCATCACTTTGAAGCGTAGCACTTACATTAGCTTCTACGACTAAAATCGAAAGCCCGCTGTCTTTTAAAGCAATGGCAACGCTTGCACCCACCAAACCACCACCAATAATTAATACATCATACTGCATGACACATGAGGGCCTCTATCTCAACTATTTCTCTTGGTGCAGCGCTGGTTAAATTTTCATGCCCATCCGTTGTGACCAAAATATCATCCTCAATTCTAATACCAATGTTATGCCAACGCTCATCCACATCGAGATGGTGAGCTGCAATGTAAATACCAGGTTCCACCGTTAAAACCATGCCTGCTTTTAAGGTTCGCCACTGATCTTGTTCTTTATAAGCGCCTTGATCGTGAACATCAGGGCAAAGCCAGTGCCCAGAATTATGCATATAAAAGGCTTGATAAGCCTTATTGTCAACCACCTCTTTCAATGTGCCTTGTAAGATACCTAGCGTCAACAAACCTTGGCTAATGATATCAATCATGACTTCTTGTATTTTTGTCCAAACGACCCCAGGTTGAATCAACGCAATACCGGCTTTTTGCGCATCCAAAACAACTTGGTAAAGGGCTTTTTGCACCTCGCTAAACTTACCATTTTTGGGGAAGGTGCGCGTTATGTCAGCCGCATAATTATCCAGCTCGCCTCCGGCATCAATTAAAATCAAATCATTTGATTTAATCATTGAAGTATTTTCGGTGTAATGCAGTACGCACGCATTCTCACCGGCTGCCACAATGGAGTTATACGCAACGTGATGACACCCATGCATCATTAATTCATGGTGCACGTTTGCCTGTAATTGATATTCATATTCACACTGAGCCGCTGCTTGCATGGCTCGCCGATGCGCGTTGGCTGAAATAAGGCAAACGTCACGCATGACCGATATTTCAGCCTCTGATTTAATCAAACGCATTTCAGAAATTAAATCACTCACATCGTGAAATGTTTTTGGTGCAAACACACCTAATCGCACCTTTTGGTGCAGTGTTTCCATCCATACAGGCAATTGCTCATTGACAACGTTATCGCGTGCAACCCGATAGTAAACATGCTCTTTGCCTGCTAAAAAACCTGGAAGCTTATCGTTAAGTAATGCGATATCAAATGATTCATTCGCATTGAAGAGCTGCATGGCACCTTCATGCCCTGCTCTCACACCTTCCCATAATTCTTCTTTTTCATTTTTCGGCCGATTAAATAAAATGAATCGAGCTTGACCTTGCTCTTTAAGTAACAATAAAAACGCTTTAGGTTCTGAAAATCCTGTTAAATAATAAAAATCGCTGTCTTGCCTATAAGCAAAGTGGCAATCACTATTACGCGTAACCTCTGCAGAACCCGCGAGCAAAACAGCGCTGTTATCTTGTAAGCTCTCAATTAAGAGTGCCCTTCGACGTTTAAATTCTTCTTTCTTCATTTGTTCAATCTCCATTACTACGGCTTAATGCATTGTGTGATCTTTCCCTACCTCACCAGCAGACTCTGATTGTAATTCTGTATGCATCATTAGCACTGCCATTCGAATGTATTCATAAAGTTCCATGAAGGCTTTCTCATCCTCTTCAGCAATGTTTAACTCTTCATAATCAAGCTGAGATACCTCTGTTATATGATAAAGTGCATCTCGTGCCTCTTCTGTTTTAAATTGAGATACATCCATACCACTTTCTAAGAAACTATCACTAAAACCATGGCACCATAAACTAACCGCTTTTGCACGCTCAGATAAAAGCGCTTCATCATTTGGCACTAACAATTCAAAATCAAACGTTAATGTTGATAATTGTTTATGAACAACCGTAAGCAAATTAACCAGTGTTCTAATTTCAAACTCAAAACAAGTAACGTCTTTATCCTCAATCAACTCTTGAATATAAGACGCGGCTTCATCATTTGAACCAACGCATAAAAAGCCACTAATGGCGCCGTGCACCTCACTGACATGTATTTTTAAAGACAGCGCTTCAATTAAAGCAACCATTTCATCATAATCAGGCAATACTGTTTGTTTTTGTGTCATTAAACTCTCAATTAACCATGCATGTCATTTAATAAGTAACGTGACCGAAATAACGGATGCAAAAATAAAAATGAATATTAACGAATTTTAAAGAAAAATACGAATACAACAACGCAATACTAAAAAACATGGCTTCAAAGGTGGTAGTTATACTGTGCGCGGTCATAAATTATGGTTTTTGGAAACGCTTATTTTTTGTTCTATATGCCTTTTACAAAACAAAGGAGCACTTGTTCTAAATGCTCGCAAATGATATCTTCGCCTTAAGTAAGAACCTTCTATTTCAGGCATGCGATGACCAATCAACTATTGCAAACTTTTTTAACTAATGTGACACGACTTACACATGAATATGACCAGCTCAAGCAATACACGTGTCTGCTTCATGATGAAAACAAAGCGCTTAAACAAAGCAACAATGATTTAACCATTCAAAATACCGATGCGAAAAATGCTTTGCATCAAATCATTGATCAATTAAAAGAGATCCAAGCATGAACCAAAAAATAATAACGCTACGATTGCTCGATAAAGATCACCAAATCAAATGTGATGAGTCGCAAGTAGAAACACTAAAGTCAGCGGCTATATTGCTAAGTGAAAAAGTTAAACAAGAGCAAAATAAATATCAACTCTCTTTAACCAATGCAACCTTGCTTGCTGCTTTAAACTTATGTGGTGAACAAATAAAGCTTAAAAAATATACGTTCAACACCTTTAGTCAAGAACAAAAAGATACGCTCAATGAGCTAAATCAGCAAATAACATCGGCTATTGAACCTTAAAAACTAGGGTGTGTTGACAATATCTTATTCGTTGAAAAAAGATTTGCTCGCAAACTCCGATGCCTACGTGCAATTAGGCAACCGGCGCCCATTACAAAAAATTGATTAATTTTAGCTACGACCTTTATTTTTTCAATTTAACTCGGGTGTGTTGACCATTCATTTTGAACCACTTGAGTTAACTGGACTTTTTTTACCATGCCAGCATCCATTATCCATTATCCATTATCCATTATCCATTATCCATTAAAATCATAAACCATTGACGTTAAGATAGACCGTAAGCTGGAACATTCAATAGAATCAGAAAATGAGTGAATAGTGAGATAGAGGGAATAAAGATATTAAACAAAAAAATTACAGAAGGAATGTTTTAAAGTTTGATGCGTCTTTAAAACATTCCAGCTGCAATTAAATTTAATGGCTAAGAACTTTTTTACTAATTAAAAATCTAGTTGAAGCTAACGCTTGTTTGTAACCAGAATTTTTTAGTATTGATTGTTGTGTTTGCTGCATTGCTGTCTTTTTTACGGTAGTCAGCGAATTTAGCAAGTACATTTACGTTTTTGTTGAAGCTTTTAGATACAGACAAATCAAGCTCATTACCGTAATGCATGTTTACACTGTCAGCTCTGAAGTCATGATAACGAGCAGTTGCCTTAATGTCATACATGTTAGCAGTAAGGCCTAAGTAAGTATCTTTTATGCCATTCAATGCGTTTGAAGTAGTTGGATTTTGATTAATGAATAAATCAGCCCACCCATTGAATTTATGAATGGTTGAATAAGGCGTTACGAAAGCATTTGTTCCATTACCACCTAGAAATTCATAACCAACCAATGCACTAAACATTTGGTTCTTAGCACCCAATTCAAAATTCATGAAGTTAAACTTTGTTGTGGATGTGTTGTTGTGTGCGCCTTTTTGGGTAGCATATTCAGCAGTATAAATAGCTGATATGCCATTTGAATACTCAGGAGATTCACCTGTGAAGCGAAGACCATAAGTATCGCTTGATGAGTACGCTTGATTCTTGTTATTTATAAGGTATGCGTAAGGAACAAACTTGCCCCATTTTGCTGGCTCAAACGCTACATTCACAAGATGAGTAGCAGCATCATAACGTTTAGCATTACCTACAGCAGCAACACCGAAGATACGCTCAACACCCCAAGCATATATATACGTAGCTTTCGTGTTTGCTAATGATGTGTTTGTCATCATTACAGAATCATAACGCTGAGCTGTTTGTCTCCAACCAACATCACCAACGAAACGGTCTGTATCTAAATTAATAACTTGTCGACCTAAGTTGATTTTAGTGTCTTGTAAACCATGGAAGTTTAAAACAGCTTGATTAACGACTGTGCTACCAGGATCAGCAACAACTGAATAACCAGCTGTACCAGCAACATTGTCATTGTAATTTTTATTTTTTGACAAGTTTGTTACATTTGCAAATTCAAGTAACGCATCAAAGCCTTTGAACTGAGCTGTCTTATACCCCAAGATGGTTCTCATTGTGAACGCATTAGCATTTGTTAAAGCATTATCTTGTGATGAATACTCGTAACGAGGACGGAAACGTAACCATGCTTCACCACCACTCATCGCATCCCAAAAGCTCATTTCTTGAGTCGCTTTTGGAGCCATCGCCGCAGCAGAAGCAGTTGCAGGCGCTAACAGAGGAAACATAAGTGCAGCTGTTGTCACACAAGCTAATTTACTACGAACATTGGTTGTTAAAGTCATTTTTTTCTCATTATTTTTAACCAGTAAGGAGACTATAAAGCACTCAATTATTAATGTATACTCTTTAATTTTTTTTCAATCAATTTTTCAATGCTATGCTTTTTTTTTGAAAAGAATGAATAATCGAAAAACTTATACTAACTACTCAACATCGGGCGAAGCTTTTTTTGAATTATATTTTCAATGTGATGCTCTCGTGCCTATTGAGCATACGAAGCAAATGCTCATTACTGCCGCCATATCAATACCTGGTGCACACCCCAAGGCCATTGAATTAAGGAAGTCATGAGCGAAAACGATTGCATTTCACACCCACACTA